>JADLAB010000284.1 GCA_020848455.1 Polyangiaceae bacterium | reverse complement strand
TCGCCGCCGTGGGGCACGCCGCTCGCGAGCCGCGTCACGCGGATGCCGAGCGGGCGCAGCTCCTCGGCGAGCAAGAGGGCGGTCGCCTCGCCGTCCACCGACGGAGGGGTCGCGAGCAGCACCTCGGTGACGGGCCTTGCCGGGTCGCGCAACAGGGCCTTCAGTCGCTCGAGCGGCAGGTCCTCGGCCCGGATGCCCTCGAGGGGCGCGAGCAGCCGGCCGAGCACGAAGTAACGGCCGCGGTACGCGGCGCTGCGCTCGATCGACAGCAGATCCTGGACCCGGCCCACCACGCAGAGCACGCTCCCGTCGCGCCGCGGATCGGCGCAGATCGAGCAGAGACCGCCCGCGGCGCTGCGGTCGGCCACGTGTCCGCAGCGGGTGCAGGGCCCCACCTCCGCCTCGAGGCCCGCGAGCGCGAGCCCGAGCTCACGCGCCACGGCCGGGTCGGCGGTGCACAGGAACAGTGCATAGCGCTGCGCCGTCTTGTCGCCCACGCCCGGCAGGCGTGCGAGCAGGCGCACCAGCGCTTGGAGCTTCTCGGGCAGCATGGCGCGTGCCGTCGCGCTCCGGCGCCGTCACATCCCGGGCAGCTTGATGCCGCCCGTGACCTTGCCGAGCTCCGACGAGACGTGCTTGTCGGCGGCCTCGAGGGCGGCGTTGGCTGCGGCCACCACGCTGTCGAGGGCCATCTCGAGCCCCTCCTTCGCGAGGAACTCCGGATCGAGCGCGATGCGCCGCAGCTTGCCCTCGCACGTCACGGTGACCTCGACCTTGTCGCCGGCGGCACGCGCGGACATCTCGTGGTCTTTGAGGTCCTCGCGCACCTGGTCCATCTTGCGCTGCATGCGCGCCGCCTGGCGCATGAGCTCGTTCATCCCGCCGCGGGGTTGCATCCTCGTTCCTTGCCGAAGATGCGGCGGCGCCGCAAGCCATCCAGCGACGAGCCCGCACGCCGACCACGGTCGCGCGCGTTCGCGCGACGCGGCTCCGGCGTTCTGCTAGGTGAGAACGCGATGAGCTACGTCGTACTCGCGCGCAAGTGGCGGCCGCAGTCGTTCGAGGACTTGGTCGGCCAGGAGCACGTGGCGCGCACGCTCGCCAACGCCATCGCGAGCGGGCGCGTGGCCCACGCGTTTCTGTTCACGGGCGTGCGCGGCGTCGGCAAGACGACGAGCGCGCGCATCCTCGCCAAGGCCCTCAACTGCGAGCGCGGCCCCACGGCGACGCCCTGCCAGAGCTGCGACATCTGCCGGCAGATCACCGAGGGCAGCGACGTCGACGTGCAGGAGATCGACGGCGCGAGCTACAACGGCGTCGACGAGGTGCGGCGCCTGCAGGAGGGGCTGCCGTACCGGCCCGCGCGCGACCGGTTCAAGATCTACATCGTCGACGAGGTGCACATGCTCTCGGCGGCGGCGTGGAACGCCTTTCTGAAGACCCTCGAAGAGCCGCCGCCCCACGTGAAGTTCATCTTCGCGACGACCGAGGTGCACAAGGTCCCGGTCACGATCCTGAGCCGCTGTCAGCGCTTCGACTTCAAGCTCATCACCGCGCGCCAGATCGAGGAGCGACTCCTGCAGGTGACCCGGGCCGAGGGCTTCCAGGCCGACGCCGAGGCGCTCGCCATCCTCGGGCGCGAGGCGGCGGGAAGCATGCGCGACGCCATGAGCCTGCTCGACCAGGTGATCGCCTGGCAGGGTGGGGCGGGCGAGCCCCTCGATGCCGCGAGCGTCGGGCGCGTGCTCGGCGTGGCGCCGCGCGCGGCCCTGCACGCGCTCGGCGAGGCGCTCGTCTCCGGGGACGCGAGCCGGTGTCTCGAGCTCGTGGCGGAGTTCGCGGGGCAGGGCTATCCGCTCACCAACGTGGCGCGCGACTTTCTCGCGTTCCTGCGCGACCTCGTCGTGGTCAAGGTGTGCAGCGACCCCGCGCGCCTGCTCGAGCTCGGCGAGGCGGAGCAGGGCTCGCTCGCCGCGCTCGCGGGCAAGACCAGCGTCGAGGATCTGTCGCGGCTGTACCTCGGGCTGTCGCGCGCGTTCGACGACGTCGCCCGCAGCGGTCAGCCGCGCGGCGCCTTCGAGATGACGCTCGTGCGCCTGGCGCGGCGGCCGGCGCTGCAACCGCTCGACGGCCTCTTGCAGCGCCTCGCCGAGCTCGAGCGGCGACTCGAGGGCGGGCAGGGCGCGGGGCCGAGCGGCGGCGGCGGCGGTGGGCGTCCCGTCGCGCGTCCCGCGGCCGCACCGGTGCGCGCGCCCTCCGGGCCGGCGGCGGTGCGCACGGCCCCCGAGCCGGCGGTGTCGAGCGCAGCGGCCGAGTCGGACGCGGTGGCGGCAGCGCCGCGCCCGGTTGCACTGGCGCCGAGCGCGAGCGCGCCCGCCGCGCGCCGCGCCGAGCCCGCGGTCGGCGCGGCGGCACCCGTGCGTGGCCCGGGCGGCAACGGCCCCGCCAAGACCACCGTCATCGAGCCGGCCGCGCTCGGCGCGTGGCGCGCGATCCTCGAGGCGCTCGCGCGCGACAAGCCCGCCGTGGCGTCGGTCTTCGGGCACGCGGCACCGCTCTCGGTCGAGCCGAGCCGGCTCGTGCTCGGCTTCGAGCCGGGCTCGTTCCTGCTCGCGCAGGCCGAGGACCGCGACGCCTGTGCGCGCCTGCGCGCGGCAGCGCGCGCCCACTTCGGCTTGCCCGCGGACGCGGCGGCGCCCGAGCCCCGCATCGAGATCGACAAGACCGGTCGCCACCGCGGGGTCGAGACGGTGGCCGGCATCGTGAGCGCCGAGCAGGCCGCCCGCATCGAGGCCGCGCGCAAGCGCGTGAGCGAGCACCCGCTGGTCGTCGCGGCCATCTCCGAGCTCGGTGCCACGCTGCGCGACATCCGGCTGCCCGAGGCGGCCGCGCACGCCTAGCACTCGCGACGACTCCGACCGCCTCGCGGGCAACCTCGCGGCAAGGTGACCGGGACGTCGACGACGAGCACCGGCTCGCGCCGTCGTTCTCGCGCTTCGAGGGGACGTCGTCCTCGACACGATCGCCGCCGGCACCTCCGAGTCCGACGTCCTCGCGACCTACCCGCGGCTGACGCACGACGGGATCATCGCGTGCATCGCCCACGCCTCGGACCTCTTTCGCAGCGAGCGTGTGTTTCCGCCGAGTGCCTGAGGCATGCGTCTGCTGGCCAACGAGAATGCCCCCGCACAGACAGTCCGCTGCGTGCTGCCGGGAGCTCGAAGGCCAGAACCGCTTCGTACACCGACTTGAGCAGACCCGGGCGGAGCGTGGTGTGAACCTTGTAGCCGCAGCTCGAAACCCTTGCAGCGTTGCTCAGGAGGATGTACCCGGCGGACATGACCGACATGCGGCAGCGCTGGCCGAAGACGACGCGCGATCATTATACCTACGGAACGGAGGCCCCCGCAGGCCGAGCGGCAAGCCGTGGGGCCGGTATCGCACGCCATGCGTCGGTGCGCATGCTGGCGGTTGTATTGCGTGTCCTCGCACTCGGCTTCGCTGTCCTGGCCGTCGTCCAATGCGTCGTCCTGCTCATCGCGCACGAGCGCATTCTCGCCGTTGTCTTTGGCCTCGTCGGTGCGTTCGTGAGCGTGTTTGTGCTCGTCGTTCAGGCGGCGGTCCTCACCATGCTCAGCGACATCCACGATTGGGTAGCCGACGAACGCGCGAAGGCCGCAGCTTCGGCAGCCACGCAGGACTGAATGACGCCCGTGCACCGGCGCGAGCCGCCGCGTGTCACGAAAATCGCGGCGCGGATCCAAGCGGGCGCGTTACGGGAGCGGCGAAGCGGCAGATCGTCGTCGCGCACCTCGTGACTGCTCGACGAGCCCTCGCGTGCGTGGGGTCGAGCGCGCCACCCGTCGGGTCGTCGCACTCGGCGAGCCCGCTGGGACGTCGACGACGAGCACCGGCTCGCGCTGTCGTTCTCGCGCTTCGAGGGGCGCTAAGATGTCCCGCCGGGCGAGCGCGACTTCTTCGTGCGCGACCGGCGCTGGAGCGACCCCCAGCCAAGCACGCCCGGCGCGAGACCACGGCGCGCCTCGGTTACGTCCTCGGGGCGCTGCTCGGCCTCATCTGGCGGTCGGGCCGGCGAGCAGGGCCGCGACGGCGCCCTCCGGATCGGCGTCGAGCGCGCCGTCGGCGGCGGCCGCGTCGGCGCACGCCGACACGCGATCCATGAGCGCGAGCGCGCGGCGCGTGCGCTCGCGCAGCCAGCCGAGGCGCTCGGCCGGGTCGGCGGTCGGCGGCGCGTAGGCGTCCGCCGCCCGGGCGAACGCCGTGGCGTAGGCGTCGCTCCGGAGGCGGAGCGCGAGGTGGTCGAGCGCGAGGTGCGGGATGCCGGCGCCGCCCGTGCGGCCGAGCAGCGCGTTGACGAGGTTCATGGCGAGCGACTGGTTGGCGCAGCGAAAGGGGTGCAGGCGGACGAAGCGCCAGTGGAAGTGCGCGAGCGCGGCGCGCGCGCCCGCCTGGTCGCCGCGCGCGGTCGCGGCCTCGGCCTCGAGCCAGGCGGCGCCGA
This sequence comes from Polyangiaceae bacterium, assembly GCA_020848455.1. Lineage (GTDB taxonomy): Bacteria > Myxococcota_A > Polyangia > Polyangiales > Polyangiaceae > JACRDA01. The sequence goes on along the minus strand of JADLAB010000284.1, from coordinate 3,236 downwards.
GCGCCGCGAAGTGCTCGGCGCGGAGCGGGCGCGGGGGCACGAACCAGCTCTTCGGCTCGGGGTCGCGCTCGCCGCGCGCCCACACGAGCTCGCCCCACGGCAGGGGCTCGGCGACGGGCGGGCGCTCGGGCGCCGCGGCCTCCGGGTCGCCGAGCGCCGTCGCGAGGCGCACGAAGAAGCCGCGCCCGCCGACGAGCGGCGCGAGGACGCGCGGGCCCGAGACGAAGATCGTGCCGCGTGGGGTGCGCACGAGCCGGGCCTCGGCGTGCCACAGCGTGCCCGGCCACACCGCCTCGTCGCTCGCCGGGCTCGCGGGCTTGTAGAAGCGCTCGAAGCTCGCCCCGACGAGCGCGAGCACGTGCAGCTCGCGCAAGAGCCCGAGCACGCTCGCGCCGTCCGTGAGGGCCGGGGCGCGCGCGCCGAGGTGCGCCCGCACGTCGATCATGTTCTCCCAGTAGGGCCTCACGACCGCGTAGGGCGATGCGGGAAAGCGGACGAGCTCGCAGGCCGAGAGCTGCGCCTCGAGCGCCCGGACGGCCTCGGGCGCAAACGCCACCCGGCCGAAGGCCGCGCGCAGGAATCGCCCGAGGTGTGCGGCGTCCACGCCGTCGCGCCAGCGCACCTCGACCAGGGTGTGCACGCCGTCGAGCGCCGCGAGGATCCGCTCGGCGTCGGCGTGCGGCACGTCCGGCAGCGGGATCTCCGCCGCGGGGGAGGTCGACACGAGACACACGCGGCCGGCGCGCTCGCGCACGGCGAGGCCGGGCAGGGCGACCACCACGTCGTCGGCGCGCGGCTCGAAGCGCGGCCGCTCGTCGAGGAACAGGTAGTCGCGCGGGGCGGTGCGCGCCGTCGGGCGCTCCGTCTCGAGCCAGCGCTCGTAGGCGACGAGCTCGGGGGAGCCCGCGAGCGCGCGGCTCAGCCGGTCGTCGCACGGCGCGCGGTCCGACGCGGACATGCCTGCGACTGTAGCCGGCGCCCGGCATTGCGAACAGGGCGCACGCGTCGGCACCCGTCAGCAGGCCATGGTGTGGAAGCGCGGGCACGGCTAGTCTCGCCGGATGGGCAACGGACGTGCGTTCGCGCGTGGGGGGGTGGCGGCGGTGGCGCTCGCGCTCCTAGCCGGGACGGGGCTCGGCGCCTGTGACGGCGACGAGACGGAGGCGACGCCGACGGCGTCGGCGGGCGGAGCCGGTGGGGCCGGAGGCAGTGGCGGCGTGGGCGGCGTCGTCGCGCCGAGTCGCGGCGATCCAGCGGACTTCCCGACGGCCTGCCTCGCGACCTGCATCGAGGCCTGCGCCCGGCTCGACACCTGTGGCGGCGCGAGCTCGAGCCTGTACCCGCTCGACGAGACCGAGTGCCTCGATCGCTGTGCCATGGCGGTCAACGGTCCGGTCTGGGACGACGTGTCGGGGAACTTCCGCTGCTGCGTCTCGCAGGACGACTGCAGCCTCGTGCAGCATTGCGGCGGGTGGCTCGACCACCCGGCGGTCGAGGGCTCGTGCGACCAGCTGTGCACCTGCTTCTTCAGCGCCGCGATTGCGGAGCTCGGTGCGGGCAAGGTGGCTCCGCCCGGGTACCGCTTCGCCGGTGACGTCGTGCTCGTGGACGTCGGGGGCCGAGAGCTGCCGTCGCTCCGCGGCGTGCGCGCCGCTCGCACGGGCCGCTACGCCGAGGTCCGTCTCGCCGAGGAGGCCGCTCCGGACGCGCTCGATCGGATCGCCGAGCACGGCACGCTCCTGCCGACGTTCCGCGACGGCGCGGGCCGGCTCGCGGCGGCCGTGGGCAAGATCGTCCTCGCCGTGCCCTCGGCGACGGTCCGCGCGGCCGCGGCGGGCATCGTGGCGCGTCACGGCGGCGACGAGCCGCGCGATCTGCGCATCGCAGCCGGCGTCGCGCTCGCGAGCTTCGCCGATCCGTGGGCGGCGCTCGCGGCCGTGATCGAGCTGCGCGCGGCGGGCATCGACGCCGAGCTCGACATGCTCCGCACGCTCGAGCGCCGCTACACGCCGAACGACCCGCTCTTCGGCGACCAGTGGCACCTGCGCAACACCGGGCAGCTCGAGTCGGTGGCGAGCGTCGACGCGCGCGTGAGCGAGGCGTGGGACGTGACCCAGGGCGACGCGGCGGTCGTCCTCGCGATCAACGACGACGGCGTGGATCTCGGACACACGGACTTCCAGGGCAAGCTCGCCCCGGAGCTCAACTACCCCGCGGACTGGCAGACGCAGATGACCCAGGGGACCTTCGCGGGTCACGGGACGTCGGTGGCCGGCGTCGCGGCCGCGAAGGCCGACGACGCGGCGGGCGGCGCCGGGGTGTGTCCCGGCTGCACCATCCTGCCGCACATGCTCGCGCCGGTCACGCTCACCGGCTCGTTCCAGGCGACGGACACGGAGGTCGCCGACGGCTTCGCGGCGCAGGTCGACGCGGGCGCGTGGGTCATCAACAACAGCTGGGGCCTGTCGCTCGGCGAGCCGGCCTACGTCGACGCGACCCTGCCGCTGCCGGCCTTGCCGCAGGTGCTCGCCGCCGCCTTCGCCTACGCGGAGACGGCGGGGCGCGGCGGGCTCGGCACCGTCATCCTCTACGCCGCCGGCAACCACAACCAGGAGCTCGACTACTACGCCACCTACGCGACCAACGTCGCTGTCGCCGCCGTCGGCGACAACGGGTTGAAGGCGTACTACTCGGCCTTCGGCCCGCAGGTGGACGTGGCGGCGCCGTCGAACGGCGCCATCGCCGGCATCACCACCTCGGCGGCCGGCGGCGGCTACACCGACGAGTTCGGTGGCACCTCGTCGGCGACCCCGTTCGTCTCGGGCGTCTTCGGGCTCGTGTTCTCGGTGGCGCCCGGTCTCACCGCCGCCGAGGCGCGGGCCCTCGTCGCCTCGACCGCGACGCCCATCGATCCCGTGTTCGGCGCCTGGCAGGCCGGCCACTCCGTGTACTACGGCGCCGGCATGGTCAACGCGTGGCTCGCGGTCGAGCTCGCGAGCGGCGCCTGCGTCGATGCGGCGAGCTGCCCCGCGCCGAGCGACGACTGCGGCCCGAACTGCGGCACCGGCACGGCGTGCGCTCCGTGCCGTACCGGGGCCGACTGCGCGCCCGGCTACGGCTGTCAGGCCTTGCCGTCGCTCGGCATGCTGACGTGCGTGGCGCCCGAGGGCGGCGGGTGTCCGGGCGGCACCACGGCCGTGAACGGCTACTGCCTGCCGACCCCGCAGACCTGCGCC
>JADLAB010000283.1 GCA_020848455.1 Polyangiaceae bacterium | reverse complement strand
GCCACGAGCCCGACGCTGTCGGCGGCGAACGCGGGGTCGAAGCCGGTCTGGTAGTAGTAGAACACGTCGCCGTAGCGGAAGCCGTACACCGCCGCGACCGCGCGACCGTCGAGGCGCAGGAGCTGCAGCCGCAGCCAGCCGCGACGGAGCGCGAGCGCGCTCATGGCCTCGTGGAAGGCCAGGAGCTCGGGCCGCGCAAAGGCGCCGACGTCGCCCCGGGCCCGCCAGCGGGCCGCGTGCAAGGCGAGGAAGCTCGCGAGGGCGGGGCCGCGCTCGGCCTCGGAGCGCACCGTGTCGAAGGCGACCTCGTGCTTGCGCTCGAGGGCGCGCCGATAGCGCCGGAAGGCGTGGCGGTGCCCGTGCGAGAGGGTCGCGAGATACCCCTCGAAGCTCCGTGACTCGAAGCGCACGTAAGGCGAAAGCTCGTCCGGCCGCGTCTCGACGATGAAGCGTTGCTGGCCGAGCCGCCGGCACAGCGTCCCGAGGAGACACGACTCGTCGCGCAGCCGCCGGAAGGCGAAGACGTGGTGCTCGGAGGCGAGGTGCCGTGCGAGCGCCTCGAGGCACTCGGCCTCGCAGTCGCGCGCCACGACGAGGTCGCCGTAGTCGGAGCCGACGGCGCCGGCGCCGAGCAGCTCGATGCAGCCGAAGGCGGGATGGGCGGTGGTCGTGGCCGCCCGCATGACGAACGGCGCGATGGCCACGAGCTCGCCGCCGCGCCGTACCGTCCGCACGCACAGGCGGCGGCCGGCACCGAGGTGCTGCCACCAGGTGTGCAGCCACTCGAAGGTCGAGAAGAGCCGGTCGCTGCTGCTCCGGGCGAGCAGCGCCTGCCACTCGGGCCCCAGGCGCTCGAGCGCCGGTGCCTCGCGGATCACGTCGACGACGAGTGGGGTCATGGTCATCCTCGAAGGCCCATGGCTGGGCACACCGCATCGAGCGGTGCCTTCACGTCACGCCGCCTGCGCCATCCGACGTCCCCGCACCCGCAGCGCGAGATCGGCGTAGAGGGCCTCCGTGTCGCTCACCATGCGCTGCATGGAGTAGCGCTCGCAGGCCACGCGCCGGGCCTCGGCGCCGAGGCGCGTCCGGAGCTCCGGCTCGTCGAGCAGGCGCCCGATCGCCTCGGCCAGCGCGCTGGCGTCGTGGGGCGGCACGAGCAGGCCGGAGCGACCGTCCTCCACGGCGCGGGCATGGTCGCCGACGCGCGTCGCGACGAGAGCCACGCCCGCAGCCATCGACTCGAGCAGGGAGTTCGACAGCGCCTCGGAGCACGAAGGCAGCACCGACACCTGCGCGTCGCCGAGGATCTCGGGGATGTCGGCGCGACGACCGGTGAAGTGGAGCCGGTCGCCGAGCCCGAGCTCCGCGGCCCGCCGCTCGAGCTCGGCGCGGTACTCGCCGGGCAGCACCTGCCCCGCATGCACGGTGCAGGCGTCGCCCACGACGAGGAAGCGCGCCTCGGGATACGTCGGCGCGAGGCGCTTGGCGGCATCGATGAAGTCCTCGAGCCCCTTTTGCGGCGCGAGCCGCGTGACCACGGCGACGATGGGCGCCGTCGGCGACCAGCCGAGCGCCGCCCGCAGGCCCGTCGAGCCCGTCGCGGCCCCGTAGCGCGCCGTGTCGACGCCGTTCGGGATGAGGCACACCCGGTCCGGCCGGAGGCTGCCCGCGACGAGCTCGTCGCGCACGGAGGCCGCGTTGACGATGACGCGGTCCGCGAGCGCGAGCGCGAGGCGATTCGCATGCCGCTTGGCGGGACTGAGCAGCGAGCTCTGCTCCCGGACCGAGCCGATGGCCACGGCCCGACTCGCCAGGCGCGCGGCCGGCAGGGCGAACACGTTGGCGTACAGGCCGAAGGTGTGCACGACGTCGATCCGCTGGGCCCAGAGGTGCTCGGCGAAGCGCAGCTGCTGGCCCATGGTGTGGAGCCCATACAGCCGGTGGATCGGGAACTCGCTCACGGGCACACCGCAGGCGGCCACGTCGGACAGCAACGGGCCCCTGCGCCGCAGGCAGGCGACGCTCACCGCGAAGCGCGTTTGGTCCATGCCCTGGAGCAGCGCCAGGTGCTGCCGCTCGGTGCCGCCGACCTCGAACATCGTCGTGAAGTGCAGGACGTGAATGCGCTCATCCATGAGCCACCTCGCGGTCGTGAATGCCCCGGGCGGCAAGGGCCAAGCCGCCCACGTAGAAGACGTAGAAGTGGTAGGCCGCGGGGTGGAACAGCGCCGCGACCCCGAAGGCGAGGAGCGAGAGCTCGATGCCGCGGGCCAGGTGCGCGAGTCCGGCGCGTGCACCGCCGAGGCCCGCGCGCTCCCGCAGGAGCGTCCGCAGGTGGCGCCAGCAGCCGAGGAACAGCGCGAGGAACAGCGCCAGGCCCACGAGCCCGAGATCGGCCGCCACCTGCAGGTACACGTTGTGCACCATGCGCCAGCCCCCCACGTCGTCCGTGATGGCGAGGATGTTCATCCCGAGCCCGACGCCGCACACGGGGTGGGCCATCACCACGCGCAGGGCCGCACCCATGAGTGTCCAGCGCTCCTGCGCCGAGCCCGTCGGGTCCGAAGAGATGTCGGTCACGGTGCCGAGGTGCTGACCGTAGCCGCCGGGCAGGACCGCCACGAGGACGAGCGCGCCCGCGATGCCGACCGCGCCCCAGATGCGGCGCGCCCCGCGCAGCATCGAGAGGACGTGAGCCACGGCCACGACCAAGAGCGTCAGGAAGCCCGCCCGCGAGAAGGTCGCGACGACGCCGGCCACCTCGAGAGCCATGACCCCGAGCAGGAGCACGCGCACGCCAGGGCGCCTGTGCGCGTGGTACAGCGAAAGCGAAAGCGGCAGCAGGAGGTTGAGGACCAAGGCGAGATCGTTCGGGTTGGCCGTCAGCGGCGCGTCGAAGCCCGCGATGCGCTCCAGCCCGGGGGCGCCGCCCGCGAGGTGCTTGCCCGTGGCGAAGTTGCCGAGGGCGGTCACGGCGAGCATCACCCCGAGCGCGCTCAGGAGCCAGAACAGCCCGCGCAGGCGGCGCGTCGTGTCGACGACGCCGGCGATCAGCCACAGCACCAGGAGCGACTTCACGAACAGGTCGAGGAAGAGGTCGACGCTCCCGCCCGGCCAGGCGGAGAGCGGCGCCGTCGCGATGGCCCAGAGCCCGAGCAGCACCGCCGGCCAGGTCCCGCGCGGCAGCGCCAGCACGGACTGGCCCCGGGCCACGCGATCGACGAGGTGTGCCGCGATGGCGAGGCCCGCCGTGAGGAGCGCGATGCGCAGCGACGCGAGCACCGGGAAGGTCGTCTGCGGAGCCGTGAGCAGCACGAAGGTGAAGGCGCCGAGCGCGACCACCGGCACGACGCTCGACCGCGGCGGGCGCTGCTCGCGCCACCACCACGGCGCGCCGGCGCGGCCGCGCGGCTCCGCGGGCCGACTCACGAGCGTGAGGACGGGATCTTGCATGGGTGGGAGGGCTCGCTCGAGGGGGTCGCCGTCGCGGCCGGCAGCAAGGCCAGGATCGCCTGCCCCAGCTTGACGGGGTCGTGGCGCACGAGGTGCCCGGGGGCCGCGAGATCCGCCTCGACCACCTCGCAGCCGAGCGCCCGGAGCGCGGCGCGGTCGAGCTCGACTGGCACCGCCCCCGCGGCGCGGTAGCTCGCCACCACGGACGCCGGGAACGGCGTCCGGTTCACGAGCACGTGGTCGATCCGCAGAGACGGCGCGTGGCTGAGGATGGCGCGCACCATGTCGGCGACGCTGTGGCCGTCGGTCTCGCCGGGCTCCGTCATCAGGTTCGCGACGAGCACGACCGGGGCGTGCGAGTGCGCGATGCCGAGGCGGAGCTCGCCGAGGAGCAGCGGCGGGATGAGGCTCGTGTACACGCTGCCCGGGCCGATCACCACGAGGTCGGCCTCGCGCACGGCGTCGCACGACTCCGGCAGCGCCCGCGCCGCGCTCGGGTGCAGGTGCACGCGCTGGATGCGACCGCGCGCCCGGGGGATCTGCGACTCGCCCTCTACCCAGGTGCCGTCCTCGAGCTCGGCCGCGAGCGCGACGTCGTCGTCCGTGCAGGGAAGCACGCGCCCTCGCACGTGCAAGAGCTTGCCGGCGAGCGCCACGGCGCGGTGGAAGTCTCCGCCGCCGAGCTCGGACAGCGCCGCGATGACGAGATTGCCGAGCGAATGACCGCCGACGTCGTCCGTGCCGGCGAAGCGGAACTCGAAGAGCGCGCTCACCATCGGGTCGCACGCCGCGAGCGCCACGAGACAGCGCCGCACGTCGCCCGGCGCGGGCAAGGAGCTGCCCGCGCGCAGGCGACCGGAGCTGCCGCCGTCGTCCACGACGTTCACGATGGCGGTGAGACACGCGTCCTCCCGCGCCCGCTGCCGGCGCTCGCCGGCGAACATCGCGGTCTTCAGGCCGCTCAGCGTGGCGGACAGCCCCGTGCCTCCGCCGATCGCGACGATGCGCGGCCCGACCGCGACACCGCGCTCGCGACGCGCTCTCGCGACCTCGGCTGATCGACCGACTGCCATCTCCTCCTCCAGCGAAGGGTGCGGCTCCGGTGGCCCGGCCCCCCACCGACCACGCGCGCCTGCCGCCCAGGTCTCATGCCGCACGTCCCGCGGGCGCGAGCGCCACCTGGCCCGGAGCTCCGGCCTCGGCTTGCCGCCGTCCGTGGATGCGAATCGGTTGCTCGTCGGCGACGAGGTCGCCCACCCCGGCGGCGCGGAACCAGCCGAGGACCTCGGGATAGGTGTGCTTCCACTGGTAGGTGGGCGTGTACCCGTCGAAGGTGTCGAGCCAGCGCCAGCGCCAGCGCGGCTCCTCGGAGATGGGCGCCACCAGCCGCAGCGCCTTGCCGAGCAGCGGCGCGCGGTACAGCGGATAGGCGAAGACCGCGTAGCTCGCGACGGCGAGCATCACCCGCGGGGGGAGCTTCGTCGTGACCTTGCGGATGAGGTCGGGCGCCTTGTCCGCGATGCCATTGCGCGCGTAGACGTAGATGGCCACGTCGCCGCCCGGCCGGCAGCGCTCGGCGACGCAGCGAAAGGCACGCGCCGGATCGGGCGTGTGATGCAGCACGCCGATCGAGTACACGGTGTCGAAGGACTCGGGACGGAACGGCAGCGCGAAGATGTCGGCCTGCACGAGGTCCACGCGGTCGTAGCCCCGCAGGTTCTGGGCGGCCGCGTCCACGGCCTCGGTCAGGTCGACGCCGACGACCTCGGCGCCCTTGCGCGCCGCCACCTCGGCGAAGCGCCCCGCTCCGACGCCTGCGTCGAGCATGCGTCGGCCAGCGTAGTCGGCGTCGCCATAGCCGGTCGTGGCCGCGAGCTGACGTTCCGAGTCGTCCGCCCCGTTCCGAGCGTCGATCTGCACGCCTCGAAACCAGTGCCACTCGCGCCCGAAGCTCGCGGCATACGCGCCGTTCGGCACGAAGCGCGGGATCCCGTCGCGCACCGGGTAGCTCTGCCCGCAGGCGCGGCATACGAGCTCGCCCCGGGCGATCTCGCGACCGAGACGCACGGCATTGCGCAGCTCGAGCGCGCTCTGGCACCGGACACACACGAGTGACGAGAGGAGTTGCTGTTTCATCTGGATGCCCTCGCGGTCAGCTCGGTCAGAGGAAGCGCCCCGGGCGCCTTGCGTCGCCGGACCATGCTCAGCAGCGTGGCGGGCACGAGACCGAGATCGAGCCACGCGGAGCGGTGCTTCAGGTAGTAGAGGTCGTAGCGCACCTTCTCGGTCTCCTCCGCGAGCCCGTTGGCGTACCGGTAATGGACCTGGGCCCAACCGGTGAGACCGGGGCGCACGAGCGAGCGGAGCGCATAGAAGGGGATGCGCTCGCGGAACAGCCGCGCATTGGCCACGGGATGGGGTCGCGGCCCCACGAGGTTCATGTCGCCGCGCACGATGTTCCAGAGCTGGGGCAGCTCGTCGAGGTGCAGCTTGCGCAGCACCCGACCCACGCGCGTCACGCGGTCGCGATTGTCGTTCTCCCACTCGGAGTGAGGCTCTCTGGCGGGATGCATCGTGCGGAACTTGACGAGCTCGAACGTCTTGCCGTGGAGCCCCAGGCGCGCCTGCCGGAAGAAGACCGGGCCGACCGAGTCGAGCCGGATCGCCAGCGCGACGAGCGGGAAGAGCGGCGCGAGGAGCACGAGGCCGACGACCGCAGCCGTGACGCCGAGCAGACGCGCCACGGCCCGGTCGAGGCGCCGGCTCCCGAGGCCCGGCTCGAACAGGAGCTCGTGCGGGTCGAGGGCGCTGAAGTCGACCTTGCCGGTGAGCCGCTCCCACACCATCGCGGCATCCTCGACCGGCACGCCGCGCGCGCGCTCCGCGAGGACGGCGCTCAGGGGCAGGCGGCCGTGGGGATCGTGCAGCGACACGATGATGCGGTCGGCGTGATGCTCGCGAATGCGCGCGGCCCAGGCCTCCTCGGCGTCGCTCTCGGAGGCGGTCGCGAGACTCTGCGCCTCCGGCAGGCGAAGGACCTGCCACCCGAGCTCGGGTCGCGCGGCCACGGCCTGGAGCAAGCGGGCCACGTGGGGGCCCCAGCCGAGCACGAGCACGCGCTCGGCGTGGGCGCGCCGTGCCTTGTGCAGCAGCACCCACGTGCCGAGCGCGAGCGTGAGGACGAGCGCGAGCGCGCCCGCGGTCCGGTTGGCGCTCGCGAGCATGGCCGCGCTCACGCAGAGAGCCGCGAGTGTCGCCGCAAGGGCGACACGCTCCATCGACTTGCCGCGATGTACCATGGCCACACCTCCGCTATTCGACGGTGACGCTCTTGGCGAGGTTGCGGGGCCGGTCCACGTCGAGGCCGCGGGCCTCGGCGACATAGTAGGCGAAGAGCTGCAGCGGCACGGCCGCTGCGAAGGGGCTGATCAGGGGATCGACCGACGGCAGCGGCAGCACGTCGTCGCACAGCTCGACGGTGTCGCGATCCTCGAGCTCGCACAGCCCGATGATGCGCCCGCCGCGGGCGCGCGCCTCGATGAGGTTCGAGCGCAGCTTCTCGCGCAGGTTGTCGCGCGGTGCCACCACCACGACCGGCATCTGGTCGTCGATGAGGGCGATCGGGCCGTGCTTCATCTCGCCGGCCGGGTAGCCCTCGGCGTGGGTGTACGCGAGCTCCTTCAGCTTGAGCGCACCCTCGAGGGCCGTCCCGACGTTGGAGCCGCGTCCGAGGAACAGGAAGTGCTCGCTCGCCGCGTGGCGCCGTGCCACGCGCGCGATCGCCTCCTCGCCCCGCAGCGCCTCCTCGAGCGCCCGCGGGATGTCCCGCAGCGCGCGCACGGCGGCGCGCAGCCTCTCCGGCGACACGACGCCCCGGGCGTAGCCGAGCTCGAGCGCCACCAGGTGGAGCACGGCCATGGAGGCGAGATAGGTCTTGGTCGAGGCGACGCTGATCTCGGGGCCGGCGTGCATGCACAGCGTACGGTCCGCCGCCCGCGTCAGCGACGAGTTGACGACGTTGCACACGGCCCAGAGCGGCGTTCCGCGGCGGCGCAGCTCGCGGGCCGCGGCGAGCGTGTCGGCGGTCTCCCCCGACTGGGAGACGGCCACCGCCAGCGTGGCAGCGTCGACCACCGAGTCGGCGTAGCGCAGCTCGTGGGCCCAGGCGGCCTCGCAGGGCAGGCGCGCCAGGCTCTCGATCGCGATGCGCCCCGAAAGCGCGGCGTGCCAGCTGGTGCCGCAGGCCGCGATGACCACGCGGTTCAAGCGCCGCGCTCGCTCGGCGTCGACGGGCTCGGGGCCGAGCGCGACGCGGTCGCCCACGAGGTAGGCGCCGAGCGCGTCGCCGAGGACGCGGGGCTGCTCGTGGATCTCCTTCAGCATGAAGTGCTTGTAGCCGCCGCGCGCGGCCTGCTCGACGGACCAGGCGACGTGGCGCGGCCCGCGCTCGACGACCTGGCCGTCCGCGCCCCAGATGCGAGCCCCGCCGCTCGACAGCTCCGCGACCTCGCCGTCCTCGAGAAAGACGGCGCGCTCGGTGCGACCGAGCAGCGCGGTGACGTCGGAGCCGAGCAGCACCTCGCCGCGGCCCAGGCCGAGCACGAGCGGCAGACCATTGGCGGCTGCGATGATCCGGTTGGGCTCGCGCGCGCACAGCACGGCGAGCGCGTAGGACCCGCGCACCCGGCGGAGCGCGGCCCGCACCGCTTCCCTCAGGGTGGCGCCCTGCGCCGTCGCCTGCGCGACGAGCTGCGCGATCACCTCCGTGTCGGTGTCCGAGCGGAAGATGCATCCTGCGGCGCCGAGCTCGTGGCGCAGCTCGAGGAAATTCTCGACGATGCCGTTGTGCACGAGCGCCACGTCGTCGACCTGCTGCGGGTGCGCGTTGCGCAGCGACGGCGCCCCGTGGGTCGCCCAGCGCGTGTGGCCGATGCCCGTCGCGCCGGCGAGGGGCTCCCGCTCCAGCATCGTCTCGAGTGCCGCGAGCTTGCCCACGCTCCGCCGCACCAGGGTCTTGCCCTGAGCCACCACCGCCATCCCGGCGGAGTCGTAGCCGCGGTACTCGAGGCGACGCAGGCACTCGAGCAGAACCGGCACGGCGTTCTCCGCCCCCGTGTATCCGACGATGCCGCACATGGTGGACGACCGATCCTTTCCCGGCTCGATCGCCGCCGCGCCGCGCGCGCTGGTCGAGCGCGCGTGGTCGGCGCGGGGCGACGATCGGACGGCTGCCGCAGGGCTCAGTGCGGGCGGCCGTAGTGCGTGTAGTAGCGATGCGAGCGCGCCCAGCCTGGCTCGTCGGCCTCGTTCAGGATGAGACCGAGGACCTGGCGCGGCGGCAGGGAGCTGAGGGCCTCGCCGAGCAGGTGGTGGGAGGTTCGGTGGGCCCGTACGACGATGAGAAAGCCGTCGCAGAGGGGCGCGAGGGCGCGGCAGTCCGCCATCGGCACGATCGGCGGGGCGTCCACGACCACGTAGTCGTAGGCCCTGCGGGCTGCGGCGAGGAGCTCGGCGAACCGGGGGGACTCGACGATCTCGTGGGCCTCGTCCGTGCGGCTGCGCGTCGGGGCCACGGCGAAGGGGAAGAGCTCCGGGATGCGGACCACGACGTCGTCGAGGCCGAGGGCGCCGTTGCTCGCCACCTCGCCGAGGTCGTGCCCCGGAAGCGGCTCCATGCCGAGCGCGCGCGCGACCGCACTGCAGCGAAAGTCGGCGTCGACGAGGAGCACGGAGGCCCCGGGGAGCTCGGCCAGCGCCGACGCGAGGTTGATGGCCGTCGTGGTCTTGCCCTCGCGGGCGGACGGGCTCGCGATGGCGAGGACGTGCCAGCGCTCGCGATCGAAGTGCGCGAGCGAGCGGCGCACGGTCCGGTAGCGATCGGCCTCCCACGACGCCGGGCGCAAGAGCACCACCGCGCGCTCGCCCACACCGAGTGGCTGCATGTCGCTCACGGTGCACCTACTTCACGAGCATCCGCGCGATGCTCTGGTTGTCGTTCGTGACGTTGTACGCCGCACCGAAGGCCGCGGCCGACGCCGCGACGATGGCGGCCACGTAGAGGCCGCGGACGAGCAGCTTGTGCCGCGCGTCGCCGGCGGTCGCGATGCGGGGAATGGTCGCCAGCACGGGCACGCGGGTGAACTTGCGGAGGTCGCCGGCCGAGTGGAACGAGCCGTCCAGGTGCTCCGCGGTGAGGACGGCGAGGCCAGCGCCGAACAGCGCGAGCACGAGGCCCACCGCCAGCAGGCGGAAGCGGTCCGGGCCGGCGGGGCTCGCGGGCGGGACGGCCTCCTCCACCACCCGGAACGGGGTGAACTGCCCGTCCGCGCCGAGCGAGGCGCGCGACTCCTCGTAGCGCTGGAGCAGCGCCAGGTACGCGGTGCGCAGCCCGTCGTAGCGCGGCAGGAGCGCAGAGAACGCGTCGAGCCCACCCGGCGCCGCGAGGCCCATCTTCTCGATGAACGCGATGCGCTGCTCGACCATCCGCTCCTCGTCGAGGAGGCTCTGGAGCTCGCCCTCGACCTCGGGCAGGACGATCGCGCGCACCCTCGGGCGTGGGCGCACGTCGGGCGCGCCCTTCGTCGTGGAGGGCACCGGGCTGACGTCCGCGACGCGCGGGACGTAGCGCGGCACGCGCAGGGTCGCGAGGTGCCCCTTCACGACCTCGAGCTGGCGCTTGACCTGGACCACCGCCGGATGCTCGTCGGTGAAGCGGCTGCGCAGGTCCCGCAGCTCCGCCTGCAGACGGGTGAGCTCCGCCTCGGCCTCGGGCAGGCTCGGCGGCGGAGTCGGCGGGGACACCGCGGGCGCCGTCGGGGCGGGCGGTGGGCTCGGCGGCGCCTCCGCGGCGGCGCCCGGCGGCAGCGGCGCGACGACGACGCGGCGCCGCTCGAGGTCCTGGCCCCGCGCGCGAAGACGGGCGAGCTCGGCGTTGAGCCGCTCGAGCGACGCGATGCGCGCGGCGACCTCCGGAGGCAGCTCCCCCACCTGATCCCGCCGGAGCGCGGCCATGCGCTCGTCCTCCGCGTCGAGACGCGAGCCGAGCGCCTCGAGCTGCTCGGCGAGCGCGCTGGTGCGGCGGAGCATGCGCTCGCGCTCGGCGTCCACGTAGAACGCCACGAGCGCGTTGGCAGCGTCGGCGACGAGCTCGGGCTGGCTGCCGCGGAGGTTGACCGTGATCGAGATGCTCGTCTTGGCCCCGCCGAGGTCCGCCGAGGCGTTGACGATGTCGATGTCGCGGAGCAGCGCGTCGGCGGCGAGGGCCGGCGTGACCCCGGCCCGGGTCATGCCGAGGTCCGCCGCCAGCGCCTGCAGACGCGGGCGGCTCAGATTCTCGAGCGTGAGGGCCTGGACCTGCGCCTCGAGCTCCGCACGGCCCGTGCCGGGCACGAGCGGCGGGTCGATGACGAGCACGGCCTTCGCGCGGTAGAGCGGCGGCACGGCGACGACGAGCCCGAGCACGGCGCAGGCTGCGAGCGCGAACGCAGCGAGGCCCACGGGCAAGCGGCGGCGTAGGACCGCGCGGAGCGCGGCCATCTTCGAGATCGAGTGGCTCGCTTTCACGTCGGAATGCCCTTCTGTTACGGCACCATCACGATGTCGCCTGGACGCAAGAGGATGTTCTGGTTGCCCGCGTCATCGACGAGCGTGTCTCGCTCGATCCGGTAGCGCTTCGAGCGGCCCGCCTCGGGCCGGATGAGAAACAGCTCCGCGGTCGAGGCCCACACCGTGAAGCCCTTGGCCATGGCGATGGCGTCGAGCAGCGTCGTGGGCCCGATGAGCTCGAAGCGCCCCGGCGCCTCGACCTCGCCCATCACGGAGAACTTGGCGCTGTGCACCTCCTGGACGAGCACCGACACGGATGGGTCCGGCAGGAAGCGTCGCAACCGCACGGCGAGCGACTCGCGCAGCTCCATCGGCGTGAGCCCGGCCGCCGGGACGTCGTCGACGAGCGGCAGCGAGATCAGGCCGTCGGGGCGCACCGGGACCTTGCGGCTCACGGCAGGATCGTTCCACACCGCGATCTCGAGCACGTCGCCCGGACCGATGCGGTAGTCGCTCGGCGCGACCCACGCGACGTCGGCCGGCAGCCGGTGCGCCGGGGCACCGCAGGCTGCGAGCCCAGGCACGAGCCCGAGCACGAGCCCGAGCACGAGCCTCGGCGCGAACAGACGCTCAAGCAGGGACCGCCGAGCCATATTCAACCTCCACCGCCACGCTTCGGCGCAAGAGCTCGATCGACACCACGAGCAACTGGCGGTCGGGCCGGAGCTCGAGCAGGCAGCCCTCGATTCCGGTCAACGGCCCACGCGTGATCCTCACCCGCTCGCCCGTGTGCAGGAACGGGTGGGCGCGCTTCGGCAGGTCCACCCGCTCGAGCTGCACGACGGCCGCCATCTCGCGCTCCGGGATCTCGGCCAGCCGGTCCCAGCGCTGGCCGATCAGCGACACGAGACCCCGCGTGTCGCGGACCTCGGCGTAGCCGTGCTGGTCGAGCGCGTCGTGCAGGAACAGGTACCCCGGGAACATCGGCAGCGACACGCGGTGGGGCTCGCGGCCGCGCTGGGACCAGACCTCGATCTTGGGCAGGAACGGGTGGTACCCCCTGGCCGCGAGCTGGTCGAACACGCGCTGCTCGAAGTGGCTCCGCGTCCACAGGGCGTGCCACTTGCCGCTGCCTCCGAGCTCGACGGGCGGGGGCACGGCGCCACACGCGCCCGCCCCCACGGCCGTCATCGCTGCGCTGTTCATGGGCTTCGCTCCTTTCGGTGCGGTGGTGCACGCCTACCGCACGTCCTCGGCAAACATCGCCCGACGCAAGCGCCGTCGCATTCGGGCAAATCCCTGGGTCGGGCGGGTGCGAAGTCCGTACGGCACGGCGTCGCCGCCCCCCCGGCAAGCGCCGGCGCGAGCCGCGCAGCCGGGCACCGGGCGCGTGCTTCGGGCATCGCGGCGCCGCCGCCTCGGGCCTTCACCCGGTGCCGCGCACCCGGTGCCGGTGCCATGCCATGGGTAGTACATGACCCATCCGCGACCATGGCCACCGCGCGTGCACGCGGCCTTGCGACCCCGTCGCGCGGCGCCGGCGCGGATCGGCTGGGTCGCCGCCGCGACGCTCGTCGGCGTGACCCTGGCACCTGCCGCGCTCGGGCAGCACGTGCCGACCGAGCCGGATCCGCGCACGGAGAGCCCGCTCCGCGCCGGAGACTTCGTGTTCCACCCGGCGCTCGCCCTCGACCTCGGCTACGACTCGAACTTCGCACGCGCCGCCCCGAGCGAGGGCGTGGAAGGCGCTCTGCGCCTGCGGCTGCGACCGAGCTTCGCCCTCGCCACCGCCGATCTCGGCCCCGGGACGGTGGAGCGGCGCGGCTACGCCCTGCGCGTGGACGTCGAGGCGAGCTACCGCGAGATGCGCTGGCTCGAGAGCCCTGACGAGGCGCCGTGGGAGGGGATCCCGCTGCGACGCGACCTCGAGGGCGCGGTGCGCGCCGCGCTCGAGCTCGCCCCGGATCGCGACCTGTCCGGCACGCTCAAGCTCGGCCTCGCCCGCACCACGCGCCCGAACAACGAGGGCGATCTGGCGGTCAACGAGAGCCGCCTGGCCCCGGAGGCGGCCGCGGGCCTCGGCGCCACCCTGGACCACGGCCGCTGGGATCTCGGCGTGGCACACCGCGTGACCGGGACGATCTTCGAGGACGACGCCCTGCGCGCCGACGACGCGCTGCTCAACGGCTCGTCGCTCACGGCGCGCTGGCACGTCGCGCGCAGCACGGCGCTGCTCGGCGAGGCCGGGCTCGGCGTCACGAGCTACCTCCACGGAGCCGACGCGGGCGCGGGTGCGCCGAGCGCACCGAAGAGCACCTCCTACCAGCTGCGCGCGCGCCTCGGGGTCGCGCACCTGCTCACGCGGCGCGTGGGGCTCGTCGGGCTCGCGGGCTGGGGCTCGGGCCTCTACGCCGGCTCGCTCACCGATTTCCACAGCGTCATCGGCGGCGCGGAGCTGCGCTTCTTCCTCGAGCCGCTCGTCGAGAGCGACCCCGTCGGCACCGGCACGCCCTACGTCGCGGTCGGCTTCGAGCGCGACTTCGAGGACAGCTACCTCGGCAGCTACCTCGCCCGGAGCCAGGGCTACGCGCGCCTGAGCGCTCTCTTCGCGGGGCGGTACTCGATCGTGGCCGAGCTCCTGGTGGGTGCCGTCGCCTTTCCGGCGACACCCCTGCCGTCGGCCGCCATCGCGAGCAGCTGGGTCGACACCCGGGTCGATCTGACGCTCACCGGCGAGTGGCGGCCCGTGCCGTGGCTCGGGCTCGACGCGGGCGTCACGTACGGCGGCTACGCGAGCGAGCAGGTGATCGATCCGGGCGGCCCGGCCGAAGATCCGCTCTCGTACCAGGAGGTCACGGTCTTCTTCGGGCAGCGGGTGTTCTGGTAGCCGGCCGCCCCCGGACCCTGCGCTAGCGGCGCGCGCGCTCCTCGCGGAACCAGGCCACGGTGCGCGCGAGGCCCTCCGCGAACCGCACCCGCGGCTCGTAGCCGAGGTACCGGCGGGCGAGCGAGATGTCGGCGAGCGAATGCTTCACGTCGCCGGCGCGCGCCGCCTCGAAGCGCGGCTCCAGCCGGCGCCCGAAGGCACCCGCCAGGAGCTCGAGCACCTCGAGCAGGCTCGTGCGCTCGCCGCAGGCGATGTTGAGCACCTGGCCCGGCGCCTCGGGGGCGGTGCACGCCGCGAGGTTGGCCTGGACGACGTTGTCCACGTAGGCGAAATCGCGGGACTGCGAGCCGTCGCCGTACACGAGCGGCGGCCGGCCCTCGAGGTACGCCGTGACGAACTTCGGGATCACGGCCGCGTACTGCGACGCCGGATCCTGCCGCGGCCCGAAGACGTTGAAGTAGCGCAGGCCGACGTACTCGAGGCCATACGTGTGGTAGAAGGCGCAGCCATACAGCTCTCCGGCCACCTTCGAGCAGGCGTAGGGCGACAGCGGCGCCGGCTTCATGCCCTCTTCTTTGGGCAGCGTGGGGGTTTCGCCATAGGCCGACGAGGAGCAGGCCTGCACGACGCGCCGCACCTTCGCGTCGCGGGCCGCCACCAGGACCTCGAGCGTGCCGTGGACGTTGTTGAGGTCGGTCGCGAGCGGATCGCGCACCGAGCGCGGCACCGAGGGCAGCGCTGCCTCGTGAAACACGCAGTCGATGCCGCGCACGGCCGCCTCGATGGTCGGGCGGTCGGTGATGTCCCCGATGACGAGCTCGATCTGCGGCAGCACCGCCGCGAGATTCTCGCGGCGCCCCGTCGACAGGTTGTCGAGGACGCGCACGCCGTCGCCCCGCGCGACGAGCGCGTGCACCAGGTGGCTGCCGATGAAGCCTGCCCCGCCCGTGACCAGATACTTCGGTGTCATGCAGACGTTGGTACGCCCTGCCGCACCGCTGTCAACGCGCGCCACCTTCGCGGCGCCCCGACTCGGGTCATTCGCGCGCGCGCCCTCGGGGATTCACCGGAGGAGCGGCCCCCGGTCACGCCCGAACCAGCCGCACCGGGCCGCGCGGCGACGCCGCGGCGACCGCGTGCCGCGTGTCGACGAGCAGACGCACGCCGGCGTAGAGCGCCGGGTCCTTGAACTCGCGGTGCGCGGTGCAGAGCACGACGGCGTCGAAGCCGGCGAGCGTCTCGGCGTTGCAGGGCACCGACCGCAGGCGCAGATCGTAGGCTCGCTTCTGCGGCATCTCGGGGAAGTGCGGGTCGCAGTAGGCGATGTCGGCGCCCATCTCGCGCAGCAGGTCGAGCACCTCGTACGACGGCGACTCGCGGTCGTCGTCGATGTCCGCCTTGTAGGACAGGCCCAGGACGACGATCTTCGAGCCCTTGACGCTCTTCTCGGCCTCGTTGAGGCCCTCGGCCACCTTCGAGACCACCCAGCGCGGCATGGCGCGATTCATCTCGCCCGCGAGCTCCACGAAGCGGGCCTGCACGCCGTACTCCGCGGCCTTCCACGACAGGTAGAACGGGTCGATGGGAATGCAGTGCCCCCCGAGGCCGGGGCCCGGGTAGAAGGCGGTGAACCCGAAGGGCTTCGTCTTGGCCGCCTCGATGACCTCCCACACGTCGATGCCCATGCGCTCGAAGGTGATCTTGAGCTCGTTCACGAGCGCGATGTTCACCGAGCGGTAGGTGTTCTCGAGCAGCTTGGCGGCCTCGGCCACGCGGGCGTTCGCCACGGGCACGACGCGCTCGACGGCGAGCGCGTAGAGCGCGGCGGCGGCCGCGGTGGACTCGGGGTTCACGCCCCCGACGATCTTGGGGATCGTCCGGGTGGAGTAGGTGGGGTTGCCCGGATCTTC
>JADLAB010000282.1 GCA_020848455.1 Polyangiaceae bacterium | reverse complement strand
CTGCTCGGCGCGCGCGCGACCCTCTGGGTCGGGTGCCTCGCGAACGGCATGGTCGCGATGGTGGCGCTCATCCTCGACGCCTCGCTCCGCCCGGCGCGTGCCGGCGACGCGACGGTGGCGCGCGAGCGCGAGCCGGAGCAGGCCCCCGCCGAGCTCGTGGCGCGCGAGCTCGAGCCGGAGCAGGCCCCCGCCGAGCGCGAGGTGCCCGCGCCGCTGCCCGCGCTCGGCACGCTCGGCCCGCGCGTGGGCCGCCGCTACACGACCTTCGTGCTGACGGCCGCGGCCGGCACCGGCTTCGTGTTCCTGCTGATGGAGCTCGTCTGGTACCGCATGCTCGGGCCGCTGCTCGGCGGCTCGTCCTACACCTTCGGGCTCATCCTCGCGGTCGCGCTCCTCGGCATCGGGCTCGGCGGCCTCGGCTACGCGCTCTTCCCCGCCAAGCCACGGCTCGGCGCCTTCGCCGTGAGCTGCGCCCTCGAGGCCGTGCTCATCGCCGTGCCCTTCGCCCTCGGTGACCGGGTCGCGCTCTTCACGATCACGCTCCGCGATCTCGGCGTCGCGGGGCTCGGCGGGCACGTCCTCGGCTGGGGCATCGTCACGGCCATCCTCGTCTTGCCCGGCGCGCTCGTCGCGGGCTACCAGTTCCCGCTGCTCATCGGCCTGCTCGGTCGCGCCGACACCGAGCTCGGCCGGCACATCGGGCTCGCCTACGCCTTCAACACCGCGGGCTCGATCCTGGGCTCGCTCGCGGGGGGGTTCTTCCTCTTTCCCGGGCTCGGGGCGCTCGGCGCGTGGAAGCTCGTCGTCTGGCTCCTGTGCCTGCTCGGGGTCGGCGCGGTCGTGGTCGAGCTCTCGGCCACGCCTGCGAGCCCGCGCGCCGGCCCGCCCGCGCGCGCCGGCGCGTGGGGCCGCTCCGCGCGGAGCGCGCTCTTCGTGCCGGTCGTGCTCGTCGCCGCGGCGCTCGCGCTCGTGCACCTGCCGCTCGGCCCGACCCAGGTATGGCGCCACAGCCCCATCGGCGCCGGCCGCGAGGACCAGCTCCTCACCCGCACCACGCGCAACAAGCTGCGCTACGTGCTCCACGAGAAGCGCCGCGGCGTCACGCGCGAGTGGGACGGCCGCGAGAGCACCATCGGCCTCTACACGCTGAACGACACCGCCTTCCTCAACAACGGCAAGAGCGACGGCGCCGCGGTGATGGACTCGGGCACGCAGGTGATGGGCGGGCTCATCGGCGCCATGTTGCACCCCGGCGTGCGCCGCGCGCTCGTCATCGGCCTCGGGACGGGCAGCACGGCGGGCTGGCTCGGCGCCATCCCCGACATCGAGCGCGTCGACGCGGTCGAGCTCGAGCCCGCGATCCGCGAGGTCGCCCGGATCTGCACGCCCGTGAACCACGACGTGCTCGGCAACCCCAAGGTGCACCTCACCTTCGGCGATGCGCGCGAGGTCCTCCTGACGACGCCCGAGCGCTACGACCTCGTGTTCTCCGAGCCCTCGAACCCCTATCGCGCCGGCGTCGCGAGCCTCTTCACCGAGGAGTTCTACCAGGCCGTGAAGCAGCGCCTCGAGCCGGGCGGCGTGTTCGCGCAGTGGGTGCAGGCCTACGAGATCGACGCCGACAGCATCCGCACCATCTACGCCACCCTGTCGCGGGTCTTCGGCTCGGTCGAGTCGTGGCGCACGAAGGAGGCCGATCTCGTGCTCCTCGCGCGCGACGGCGACGACGTGCCGCTCGATCTCGGGGCGCTCGCCGCGCGCATCGCCGAGGAGCCGTGGAAGACCGCGCTCTACAAGACCTGGCGCGTCGACTCGGTCGAGGGCGTGCTCGCGCACTACGTGGCGCGGCCCTCGCTCGCGCGCGCCGTCGCCGCGAAGGTCGGGCCCGCGGGCGTCAACACCGACGACCACACCCTGCTCGAGTTCGCCTTCGCCCGCGCGCTCGGCAAGAGCCACTCCTTCGACGTCGACGATCTGCGCGAGACGGCGCACGCCTGCGGCGAGCTCTGGCCCGAGGTCACGAACGGCTCCTACGACGCCGACCGGGTGCAGGACGCCGAGGCGTGGATCCAGCTGTCGGAGTGGTCGAGCCCGGTGCGCGCCGCCCTGCCCGAGCCCCCCGCGGCGGTGCGGCGCCGCTACGACGCCCTGAAGGCGTGGTTCGACGACAAGCCCGACGAGGCCATCAAGGCCTGGGCCGAGCAGGCGCGCCCGCCCGAGGCCCCGCTCGAGCTCCTGGCGCTCGCCGACAGCTACGCCATCCAGGCCGACGACCGGGCCCTGCCGCTCATCGACGCGCTGCGCGCGGCCGCACCCACCGAGGCGCTCGCGCTCGAGGTGCGACTGGCGTGGGCCAAGGACCGGAAGGACGAGGCCTACGCACGCCTCGAGGCGCTCGTGCTCGCCTACCGCGACGACCCCTTTGCGAGCACGCACCTCGTGTCGCGCGTGCTGCCGTACGCGACCGAGCTCGTGCGGGGCCATGCGGCGCGCATCGCGCAGATGTTCGAGCTGCTCGACGCGCCGTTTGCGCTCGAGCAGCTGCGCTACCTCCGCGTCGCGACCCAGCTCGACATCGCCATGATGCCCGAGGCCGACCCGAGCCTGTGCGTGCGCGCCGTCGCGGCGCAGTCGCCCTTCGTGCCGTGGGAGCGCGACTTTCTCGCGCGGCGCGTGCAGTGCTTCGAGCGCGCCGGCCACCCCGACCTCGAGCGCGCGCGCCTCGAGCTCGCCGAGTACGACGCCGGCGAGCCGACCGAGTTCGGGCGGGATCTCTGCAAGTAGAGTTGTCAGTTTTCAGTTATCAGTTGTCAGTCATCAGTCCGAGGTAGACCCACCCGAACAGCTGAACACTGATAACTGAAAACTCAGTAGCAGCACCGGAACCCGGTCGAGTAGTCCCAGTGCCCCGTGTCGTGCGCGGTCGTCGCGTAGAGACAGCCCGGCCCGTTGATCACCGTGTCGACGTAGTACCCGCCGCGGAAGGTGCCGGCCGGATCGGCCGTCCATTCGTGGAGATTGCCCATGAGGTCGTAGACCCCCTCGGGCGTGACGCAGCCCGGGTGGTCGCCCGCCGGGGCGAGCGAGGCCGGGAGCTGGTTCAGGCACGCATTGCCGAGCTCGCTCCAGATCCACGGGTCGCTCGTGCCGAAGAGTTCGATGGCCGGGTGCACGTCGCGGTGGTCGTTGCACAGGCCGAGCTCGAGGGTGTCGCCGTAGGGGTACACGGTGTCGCCGACGCCGCGGCACGCGCGCTGCCACTCGTCGTCGGTGCAGAGGCGCTTGCCCGCCTCGGCGCAGGCGGCGTCGGCCTGTTCGCCCGTGATGTAGCCCTGCGGCACCGCGCCCGCGATCGAGACGGCCCGGACGGGGGTCGCGCCGGGGTTGTGGTACGGCGAGAACGAGCCCGTGCCGTCGACCCGCTCGAGCGACGCCTCGTAGCGGTCGATGCAGAAGTCCGCGACGGGCGTCATGCCCGCGGGACAGCCGCCGAGCCCCGGAGCCTCCGCGAGGCCCTCGTTCGGGAGCGGCGCCGCGGCGGGGTCGCACACCGCGCCGGGATCGAGCGGCACGCAGCACTGGATCTCGGCCGGGCCGGGGCAGTGGCCCGGCACGGGCACCCAGTCGCCGACGCACAGGCCGACGTCGCGACAGCTCCCGCGCACGCCGTCGACCTCGCAGTCGAAGAGCGTGCTCGCCGCGAGGCCGGGCTCGAGCGCACCGTGCCCGGCGCCTCCTGCGCCGAGCCCTCCCGCGCCGAGCCCTGCCGCGCCCGCGCCGCCGACCCCGTCGCTCCCGTCCGCGCCGGCGAGCTCGCAGCCGGGCGCGAGGAGCGCGCCCGCGAGGACGAGACAGCCGTAGAGGACGTCGCGCGCCACGGTCGCTCCCGGTCGGGTCAGAGCCAGCTCACGAGCTTCTGGACGAGCTTCTCGATGCCCGCGCCCACCTCGGCGGGGCCGCGGGCGAGCATGTAGCAGGGCGTCGTCACGACGCGGTTCCGCTCGTCGACGGCGATGTCGTCGACCGCGCGGTTCACGTGGCGCGCGCCCATCGCCACGACGGCGCTCGCCGTCCCCGCGTCGTCGCCGATCGTGACCTCGACCGCGTGATCGGGGCCGAGCAGGCGCGCGACGAGCGTGGGCGCGATGCACAGGGCGCCGATGGGTTTGTGCGCGGCGTGCAGCTCCCTGACGAGCTTCGCCACGCCCGGATCGACCTGGCAGTCCTTGCCGTCGGCCGCGAAGGAGCACAGGTTCTTCGCCGCGCCGTACCCGCCGGGGATGACGAGCGCGTCGAGCTCGCGCGCCGATACCTCCGCGACGTCGCGCACGGAGCCGCGCGCGATGCGAGCCGCCTCGCGGCGCACGTTGCGGCGCTCGGTGACCGGCGTGCCGGCCTGGTGGTCGACGACGTCCACCTGAGCCTTGTCGGGCGAAAGGCACACGATCTCGCAGCCGGCCCGATCGAGGAAGTAGAGCGCGAGCACCGCCTCCTGGATCTCCGCGCCATCGAGGTACCCGCAGCCGGACAGCAACACACCGATCTTCTTCGCCATGGAAGCCTCCCTTGGCTCGCCGCGCGGCCGCAACCCCGAGCCGGAGCTTGGGCCGGCGCGGGGCGAACGGCAAGCGTCCGACGTTCATAGCGCGCCCGTCCAATCGCTCGCGCCGCCTACCTATCGCAACGTCACGTCGCGATCGTCTACCATCCCACGGTGCAGCTACTCGCGCGCGGGCGGCCGCGGGGGCGGTGTCCCGTTTTGGCGGACCCGGTAACGGCGTCGTTACTTGTCTTGTCAACTACGTGAAATCATAGACTGCGTTTGCCACAAGCGGGACGCGCCCCGGGGGAGCGCGGCACTCACCCCCGGCCTCGGGGGCGGCGGCCCCGGGCTCACGCTCGGCCGGGCGTTCGACGTCGATCGCGCGCTCGGCGGGCCGTCGTGCCGAGGGCGAGCGCCGCGAGGACGAGGGCCCAGGCATCGCCCGCATCGCTCGTGTCGCTCGCAGCGCGCGCGCGGGCGACCTGCGCGCAGCCGCAGCCACCGCCCGGGCGCAGGCCCGCGCCGGGCGCGCCTCCCGCGCCGCCCGAGCTCGTGCCCCCGGCGCCGGCCGCTCCTGCGCTGCCGGCCGCGCCTGCCTCGCCACCCGCGCCGCCCGTGCCCGGGACCGCGCACACGCCGTCCACGCACACGAGACCCTGGCCCGGCGGGCAGTCGTCCGGCGTGACGCACTCGGGCGGCGTGTCGACGACGACCTCGCCCTCTTCCATCAGGTGGCCGTAGAGCGGCGGCGCGATGTCGGCGAGGGGCTGGTCGTGGCCCGTCCTCGTCCAGCCCTTCGCATCGACGAGCGCGCGCCACGCGCGCCGGTAGAGCAGGCGCGCGCGCACGTGCACCGGCCCACCGCCGAGCGGCGCCGCGAAGGAGTAGTGCGTCGTGTCGGCGCCGAGCGCGGGGATGCGCGTGTCGAAGGTGATCCCCGTCGCGTCGGTGAAGAACACGGGCCCGTTGCCGTTGCCGTCGTGGTTCACCTTGGCGAAGAGCTTGCCGGGCATGCCGCCGTAGTAGCCGTGGGCCGGATCGGGCAGGCCGTCGGCGTCGAGGCCGCCCGTCTCGTGCACGAGCTCGGCGCCCGTGTGGACGAGGGGCGTGCCGCTCGAGGCGCGCCACGCGTCGACGAGCAGGATGACGTTGCGCGTGGTGACGCCGGTCGGCACGTGGTGGCCCGTGAGGGAGTTGGTCACGGTCACGTCGGCCTCGACGGAGCTGCCGACCAGGCTGGCCTCGACGTCGAGCTCCACCGCGTTCTCGAGGTAGCCCGGCGTCGTGCCGCGCAGCTCGTGGCTGCGCACCTGCCCGCGCGGGCGTTGCATGTTCGGCAACACGCTGCAGATCTGCAGGCCGGACGCGGGCATGTGGCAGCTCACGCAGGTGGCGTAGTGCTCGGAGCCCGGATCCGCGTAGGGCGAGTCGCGCCACTCGAGGTAGGTCGGCTCGGACACGATGCCGTTCGCCTCCTCGAAGTCCCCGTCGTCGTCGGGATCGTTCTTGTCCTGGTGGCACGCGGCGCAGAGCGCGGCCGAGAGCTGCGGCTGGTACGACGCGCGGATGCCGTAGAGCATCGTGTAGTCGACGTCGTCGAGCACGCCGTACATGACCTGAAACCCGAGCGGCCGCGTCAGCGTGACGACGCCGGGCCAGAGGCCGGGGTAGCTCGGCTTCGTCTCGTCGATGTTCGCCACCTTGTGGCACACCTCGCAGCTGACGCCGTGGGCCTGCGCGACCGAGGGATTCTGCACGGGCCCGAGCGCGCTGTAGGGCTCCCGGGCCCACGCCTCGGGCTGGTGGCAGGCGCGGCACTCGCTCTCGGGGTTCGCGGCCGCGAGCCCGGAGTCGCGCGTGTACACGAAGCCCCCGAGCCCGCCCGGCGTGCCCGAGCCGTCGTAGGTGTCGGCGACCCAGGTGTTCGTGCCGGCCTTGCCCATGTCGGAGCCGAGCCACTCGGTGAACTGCTGCACGTGGCAGAGCGCGCAGGCGCCGGGCGACAGGAACGGGTAGTCGGGATCCTCGTCGCTCGGGACCTTCTCGAGCTCGAGCTCGACGCCCGTCGCCGGGGCCGTCACGGCGACGCCCTCGTTGAAGTAGCCCACCTCGGCGGCGACCACGACGACCGGCCCGCTCGCGTTCGGCAGGCTGTAGGCGCCGTTCGCGTCGGTGACCGTGCCCTCGTCGCGGGCCTGGATGCGGACGTGGGCGCCCGCCATGGG
>JADLAB010000281.1 GCA_020848455.1 Polyangiaceae bacterium | reverse complement strand
GCGCGACGACGGCGAGGCGCTCGTGCCTCCGCCGGAGCCCTCCGTCCCCACCGTGGCCGAGCATGCGCCCGACGACGCGACGACGCTCGGCGGCGACACGCGCCGCGAGCACGCACGGCCGTCCGTGCCCCGGCCCACGCCGAGCCGCCGTCCCCCGGGCTCGGCCGACAGTGGCGCCTCCTCCCGTTCCATCGCGGGGAGCGAGGCGAAGCCCTCCATCCTCACGACCGGCGACGCCATCCAGCACCAGGACATCGACCGCGCGCGCTCGTTCCTGCGCATCGCGGTCGTCGTGTGCGTGCTCGTGGCGGCGCCCGTGTGGTGGCTCGGCGGCGACGCCTGGGCGCAGCGCATCTTCTTCGGCGCCATGATCGTGTGCGCCCTCGCCTCGGCCTACGTCGCCTGGCGCTTGCGCGACGCGCGGGCCTACACCCCGCGCCGCATCCTCGGCATCGGGCTCGTGCTCGTCGCCGGCGCCTTCACCGGCATCGTCTACACCGGCGTCTTCTCGGCCGCGGCGGGCGTCATCCCCTTCGGCCTCTTCTTCTTCGGGCTGTCGCGCTGGAGCCCCGGCACGCTCTCGGTCTACCTCACCTGCGCCGTCGGCTACGCGCTCGTCGCGGGCCTCATCGCCTTCGGCGCCTTCCCCGACCCCGGCATCATGAGCTCCGAGCAGCTGCGGCTCGGCAACAAGCTCGCCATCATCGGCCTGGCGGAGGTGTTCTTCTTCGCGACCTTCTCCGTGTCGCGGCGCTCCTACCGCGCCGCCGCCTGGGCGCTCGAGCAGCACGAGCACGCGGTGCGCGATCTGGCCGCGCGCGAGGCGCTCTTGAAGGAGGCGCGCCTCGATCTCGAGGGTGCCCTGCGCGCGCGCGGCCTCGGCCGCTTCACCGACGAGATCGTGGGGGCCTACCGGCTCGGCACCATCCTCGGCCGCGGCGGCATGGGCGAGGTCTACGACGCCGTGCACTGCGACACCGAGGAGCAGGCGGCGGTCAAGCTCCTGCACGCCGAGGTGCTGCGCGATCCCGACGGCATCCGCCGCTTCCTGCGCGAGTGCCAGGCCGCCTCGAAGCTCGACGTCCCGAACGTGGTGCGGGTCATCGCGACGAGCGAGCCCTCGGCCCCCATCCCCTTCATCGCGATGGAGCGCCTGCACGGCGACGATCTCGCCGACCACCTGCGCGCGGTCGGCCGCATGGAGCTCGAGGACGTCGTGACGCTCGTGCACCAGGTGGGCGCCGGCCTCGACGCCGCCCGCGCCGCCGGCATCGTGCACCGCGACATCAAGCCCCGGAACCTCTTCCGCGCCGAGCAGGGTAACGGCCCGCCACTCTGGAAGATCCTCGACTTCGGCGTCTCGAAGCTCGTGAGCGAGGCGACGCTCACGAAGAAGGACATGGTGGGCACGCCGAGCTACATGGCGCCCGAGCAGGCGAGCGGCGGCGTCGTCTCGCACCGGACCGACCTCTTCGCGCTCGGCGTCATCGCCTACCGCGCGCTCACCGGTCGACCCGCCTTCAGCGGCGACCTCGTCCCGCAGATCCTCTACCAGGTCGTGCACGTGATGCCGCCGCGCCCGAGCCTCGTCGTGCGCCTGCCGAGCGACGTCGACCGCGTGCTCGCGCTCGCCCTCGCCAAGGACCCGAAGGACCGCTTCGACAGCGGCGCCGAGATGGCGCAGGCGCTCGAGGCGGCCGCGCGCCGGCGCCTCGCGCCCGAGCTCCGCGCCCGGGCGGACGAGCTGCTCTCGCGCGCGCCGTGGTCGAAGACCTGAGCCGACCGCGAGCCTCCGATGCCGAAGCGCGCCGCCCTCGCCCACGAGCACGACTGGAAGCGCCACGCCCTGTGGCAGCCGGTCGAGGGCTACTACGCGCTCGCGACGAGCGACCTCGACGGCGTGCCCGTGCGCCTCTTTCTCACCGCGCGCCTGCTCGCCGAGGCCGAGTCGACGCTCTACCGCCAGATCGTCAACGCGGCGCGCTTCCCGGGGGTGCGCCTCGTCGCGGTCACGCCCGACGTCCACTACGGCTACGGCGTGCCCGTCGGCTGCGTCATCCTCACCGACCGGCGGACGGGCGCCGTCGCGATGGGGCCGGTCGGCTTCGACATCGGTTGCGGCATGATGAGCGCGCGCTCGAGCGTGCCGGCCGAGCGCGCGACGCCGGACCGGAAGCTCGCCTTCAACCGCGCGGTGACGGCGCGCGTGAGCCTCGGGGCAGGCGGGCGCAGCCTGCGCCTCGGGCGCCTCGGCGCGGACGACTTCCAGGCGCTCATCCGCGGCGGCGCCGAGCACTACGTCGCGAAGTACGGTAGGGCCGTCGACCGCTCCTGTGCCGAGCGCCACCGCATCCCGGTCGCGGACGACTGGGAGGTGCCGTGGGGCGGGCGCGGCCGGCCGGAGCGCGGGCTCGATCAGCTGGGCTCGCTCGGCGGCGGCAACCACTTCATCGAGCTCCAGCGCTGCGAGGAGACGGGCACGCTCTTCGTGCAGGTCCACACCGGGAGTCGCGGCTTCGGCCACGGCCTCGCCACCAACTACTTCGATCTCGCCAGGGCCGAGCGCCCGGCCGAGATCACCGAGCTCGATCTCGGCTACTTCACGCCCGACTCGCGCCACTTCGCCGCGTACCTCTCGGCGGTCGCGGCCGGCGGCAACTTCGCCATCGTCAACCGCCTCGTCATCTACGAGGCCGTGGCCGAGGCCTTCCACGCGGTCTTCGGGGCGGAGCTCGAGCTCGTCTACGAGATCAGCCACAACCTCGTGCAGGCCGAGGAGCACCCCGACTACGGCCCGGTGTGGGTGCACAGGAAGGGCGCGACGCGCGCGTTTCCCGGCGGGCACCCGGCGCTCGCCGGCACGCGCTGGGCCGAGCAAGGCCACCCCGTGCTCATCCCCGGCAGCAACCGCGACCACAGCTACATCCTGCGCGCCCTGCCCGGCGCGGTGAAGAGCGGCTACTCGGTGAACCACGGGGCCGGCCGCCGGCTGTCGCGCGGCGACGCCCTCCGGAGCTTCGACCAGCGCAAGGTCGACGAGCAGTACCGGCGCGACGGCGTGCTCGTGAACCTCGACGGGCGGGTGCCGCTCGACGAGTCGGCGCAGTGCTACAAGTCGGCCGACGAGGTGGTCGCGGCCGTGGTCGCGGCCGGTCTCGCGCGGGTCGAGCACCGGCTCTGGCCGCTCTGTTCGATCAAGGGCACCGAGGAGGGCGGCCACGGTCCGAAGGCGCGCGCGCGCCGCGAAGAGGAGCGCGCGCGCAAGCGCGAGCGGCGTGCCGCGCGCCGGCGCGAGGACGCGAGCTAGCGCCCCTCGCCGGGCAGCCACAGCCGCCCGAGCGGCAGCTCGATCGCTTCGAAGGGCTCGAGCGCGCATGGCTCGCCGCCGACCACCTCGCGCACGACCTTCCAGCTGCCCGCGACGAG
>JADLAB010000280.1 GCA_020848455.1 Polyangiaceae bacterium | reverse complement strand
GCACGTGCACCTCGACGCGCGCCGGAGCGCCGGTCGAGCGCTCGAAGGCGAGCCCGACGTCGTGCTCGTCGCCGCGCCGCAAGCTCGCGAGCGCGTAGCCCTCCGGGGTGGGCTCCCCCGCGGCGAGCGGTGCGAGCAGCTCTTGCCAGCTCGGCGCCCGGGCAGCCGGAGCCGCCGGTGCGAGGAGCGCGAGCCCGAGCGCGAGCGCCGCGACCGCGAAGACGAGCTTGGCCGTCGTGCCGCGCACGCTCAACCGAGGGCGCCCGGCGCGTCGCTCACGACGAGGGTCGCACCGTGCGGGGCCCGGAGCACACGCCGCCGGGGGCGGGAGCGGTAGTCGGTGCCTGGGTCGATCATCGGGACCGCCTGCGAGACTAGCATCCTGCGGGCGCGTGCCTCGATCCTTGCGCCTCGGTGCGGCGTCACGCGGCTGCCCGTGCACCCGGTTGCGGCGGAGACCGCGCTTCGATAGAGGTCGAGCTCGCGTTCTCGCGGCCCTCGCCGCCCGTCCCTGCCAGGAGGCCCACCATGAAGCGCTCTTTCTTCGCCGTCGCCGCCCTCGTCCTCGCCGGCTCTGCCACCCACGCGGGCTGCGCGCAGAAGATCACCTCGACCGGCTTCGGCGGCAGCGGCGCGAGCACCACGAGCACGTCGACGAGCTCGACCACGTCCACGACGTCGACGACCTCGACGACCTCGACGACCTCG
The DNA here is from genome assembly GCA_020848455.1 of Polyangiaceae bacterium. Lineage (GTDB taxonomy): Bacteria > Myxococcota_A > Polyangia > Polyangiales > Polyangiaceae > JACRDA01. Next base: position 12,638 of record JADLAB010000280.1, on the reverse strand, counting down.
ACCTCGACCTCGACCTCGACGTCCACGACCTCGACCACGAGCACGACGACCTCGACCGGCACCGGAGGCTCGAGCCCCTGCAGCTGCGACCCGCTCGCCGGCTGCCCCGCCGCCGATCCGACGCTCTGCGCCTGCGTGGGCTGCGTCAGCGACGGGTCCTGCGGCAACGACGACGACTGCGTGTGCGGCGACTGCGCCGCCGACGCCGCCTGCGACGCCACCCACTGCACCGACGACGGCGTCTGCGACCCCTACTACGAGGGCTGCGCCTGCGCGGACTGCACCTACCACCCCTCGTGCCCGGGCGGCGCGCCCACCTGCCCGAGCAGCGGCGGCGGCGGCAGCGGCGGTGCTGGCGGCAGCGCCGGCTTCGCGTGCGACGACGCGTTCGTCAACGACCCCGGCTGCACCGCCGGCGACCCCGCCGCCTGCACCTGCCTCGGCTGCGTGGCCGATGCCACGTGCGGCAACGACGACGACTGCGTGTGCGCCGACTGCGCGGCCGACCCCGTGTGCGACGCGAGCCACTGCAACGCGGACGGCCTGTGCGACCCCTACAACGAGGGGTGTGCGTGCGCCGACTGCAGCGGCCACCCGCTCTGCCCCTGAGTGGTGCACGGCCCCTCGCGGTCACGCGCGAGGCGCCCGATGCCCCGATCGCCCCGGGGCGCCACCGCGGTGCCTCGACCGAGCGCCCACATTGACGCCACGGCCGCCATCGACTAGACGCTCCTTCCTCCTGATAGCCTCTTCAAGCAGGTGTCTTGTCGGCTTCCGCCCGGATGTGGGCCGCCGAGAGCGCCCGGAGCGACCCGCTCCCCGCGCGCCGCGCGTCCCGCCAGGCGGAGACCGGCACGACACCCCCGCCACGCTGGTGTGACGCGGAAGCGCTCGAAAGGCCGCACCCGGGCCCCGCGCCCGGGTGCGATCCGACACAAGGAATCCCATGGGTATCGACCTGATTCAGTCCTCGCAGACACCGGCCGCCGGCAGCTTCGCCGCGCTGTTCGAAGGCAGCTCCGAGCGCGACAACTTCGCGACCGAGGGCGAGATCGTCAAGGGCACCGTCGTCACCATCGACCGCGACTACGTGGTCGTCGACATCGGCGGCAAGAGCGAGGGCATCATCCCGCTCAAGGAGTTCGGCGAGACCGTCGAGGGCAAGCCGCCCGTGAAGAGCGGCGACGTCATCGACGTGTTCGTCGAGAGCCGCGAGAGCGACGAAGGCCTGCTCAAGATCTCCAAGGAGAAGGCCGACCGGCTCAAGGTGTGGGACGAGATCTCGCAGGCCTGCGAGCAGGACGAGCTCATCGAGGGCACCATCAGCCAGCGCGTGAAGGGCGGCCTGTCGGTCACCATCCGCGGCGGCGTGAAGGCCTTCCTGCCGGGGTCGCAGGTCGATCTGCGGCCGATCCGCAACCTCGACAAGCTCATCGGCCAGACGCTCGAGTTCAAGGTCATCAAGTTCAACAAGAAGCGCGGCAACATCGTCCTGTCGCGGCGCGTCTTGCTCGAGAAGGAGCGCGACGAGCAGAAGAAGAAGACGCTCGAGCTGCTCGACGAGGGCATGGTCGTCACCGGCACCATCAAGAACATCACCGAGTACGGCGCCTTCGTCGACCTCGGCGGCATCGATGGCCTCTTGCACAGCACCGACATGAGCTGGGGCCGCGTGAGCCACCCGAGCGAGGTGTTCAAGGTCGGCGACTCGGTCGAGGTGAAGGTCCTCAAGTACAACCCCGAGACGGAGCGCGTCTCGCTCGGCTTGAAGCAGACCATGGAGGATCCATGGAACCACGCCGAGGAGGCCTACCCGCCGGGCAAGCGCATCCGCGGCAAGGTGATGAGCATCACCGACTACGGCGCCTTCGTGGAGATCGAGCCGGGCCTCGAGGGGCTCATCCACGTGAGCGAGATGAGCTGGACCAAGAAGATCAAGCACCCCTCCAAGATCCTCGAGGTCGCCCAGGAGGTGGAGTGCCAGGTGCTCGAGGTCGACGCCACGGCCAAGCGCATCAGCCTCGGGCTGAAGCAGCTCGAGCCCGATCCCTGGGAGCTCTTCACCGAGAAGTACCACCCCGGCGCGAAGATCACCGGCAAGATCCGCTCGATCACGGACTACGGCGTGTTCGTGGGCATCGAGGAAGGCGTGGACGGCATGGTCCACAAGACCGATCTCTCGTGGACCGTGCGCCTGAACAACCCGGCGGACATGTTCGCCAAGGGCCAGACGCTCACGGCCATCATCCTGTCCATCAACCACGACGAGAAGAAGGTGTCGCTCGGCGTCAAGCAGCTCTGGGACGACCCGTGGCCCACGCTGCTCAGCGACTTCCCCATCGGCGGCGTGCACGAGGAGGCCGAGGTGGTCGCGGTCTGCGACTACGGCGTGTTCGTGCGGCTGCGCGAGGGCATCGAGGGCCTCGTGTCGGCGCAGGACGTCGAGGGCCCCGTCGACGCCGTGAAGCCGCGCACCAAGGTGAAGGTCGAGGTGTCGAGCGTCGACACCATCGAGCGCCGCCTGTACCTCAGCATGAAGAACATCGGCGCCGACAAGGAAGGCGCCGCACAGCGCCAGCGCCGCGCTCTGCAGGCGCAGGCCGAGGCGACTCCGGGCACCATCGGCGATCTCATCAAGGAGAAGCTGGGCGGCAAGCTCGGCGGCCTGAAGAAGGCCGACAAGACGCCGAAGAGCGATCCTCCTCCCTCGGAGGAATGAGCGAGCGCTCGCGCGCGCACCTCGCGGCGGCGGTGGCTCTCACGAGCCTCGCCGCCGCGGCGTTTTCGGGGTCCGCGAGCGCGGACGAGCCCACCACCCTGCCCCGTCTCGAGCTCCGCGACGGGCCCTGGGTGCCACGCCTCGCGCTCGGGCGCGCCGCTCCGGGGCAGGCGCCGGCGCCGCCCCGGACGGGGGTCGCGACGCTCGCGCTCGGCACGGACGACCCGTTCTCCGGCGACGACAAGGCCCAGCACTTCGGCCTCGGCTTCGCGCTCGGCTCGCTCGGCTACGGGCTCGCGCGGCTCGCGCTCGACGACATCGCGAGCGCGGCGGGCGTGAGCGCCGGGCTGGTGCTCGGCCTCGGCGCCCTCAAGGAGGGAGTCGACGCCGCGGGGCTCGGCACGCCATCCTGGAAGGACTGGCTCTGGGGTGCGGTCGGCGGCTCGCTCGGGCTCGGGCTCGCCGTGACCTTCGACGCCGCGTTGCGCTGACGCGCGGGCGCGGAGCCGGCTCAGCGCCCGGGCAGATCGTGGGCGCCGAGCGCCGTGGGCGGCAGCACGCAGCGGTAGGCCGCCGTGTTCTTGTCCTCGCCCGCCGGGTGGGCGTGCTCCCCGGGTGCCCGGCACGCGAGCGCGAAGGCCGCGTCGCCGCGGGTCCCCGGCGCGTGCCCGGCCGGCGTGTGGAGGCCACACGGCAACGGCCGCTCGGCGCCCGCCGCATCGGCCCACGACCAGGTGGGCGCCGCACATCCGCTTCCGAGCGCGACGAGCGCAACGGACTCGACTTTCGGTCTTTCGGGCGGGCTGGCGTGGAGCAGAGGCCGAGCGAGGTCTTCAACCTGTCGGTGCTCTAGAAGCCCATGAGCTTGGCGAGGTAGTAGCGCATCGTCTCGCTCGTGCCGCCGCCGATGCGGAACAGGCGCGAGTCGCGCCAGGCGCGCGCGATGGGGTACTCCTCGATGTAGCCCCAGCCGCCGTGGAACTGCAGGCAACTGTCCATCACCTCGCTCACGAGGTCGCCCACCAGGATCTTCGCCATGCTGATGAGCTTCACGGTCTCGAGCGAGACCTGCTCCTTTTTCACGTAACGCTCGTCGTTGTAGCGATCGACGCACTTGTAGACGAACGCCTTGGCGGCCTCGCACTTCGTGTAGAGGTCCACGAACCGGTGCTGCCACACCTCGCGCTTGATGATCGGCTTGCCGAAGGCGGTGCGCTCGCGGCCGTAGGCGGTCGAGAACTCGAGCGCGTAGAACGCGCCCATGAGGGCGCTCGCGGAGCCGATGAGCCGCTCGCTCTGGAAGTTCTGCATCAGGTACATGAAGCCCTGATTCTCCTCGCCGAGCAGGTAGCGCTTGGGCACGCGCAGGTCCTCGAGGAAGAGCTCCGCCGTGTCGCTCGCCTTGTTGCCGATCTTCTTCAGCTTGCGGGCGACCGAGAAGCCCGCGAGGTTCGTCGGTACGAGGAAGAAGCTGCAGCCGTAGGCACCGCGCTCCGGCAGCGTCTTGGCGAGCAGCGTCACGAAGTCGGCGCGCGTGCCGTTCGTGATGAAGGTCTTCTGCCCGTTGAGGACGTAGTCGTCGCCGTCCTTGCGGGCGTGCGTGCGGATGCCGGCCACGTCGCTGCCGGCCCCGGGCTCGCTGATGCCTAGCGCCGCCACCTTCGCGCCGGCGAGCGCGGGGGCGAGGAACTCGTCGATCTGCTCCTTGGTACCGAGGTCGCCGATGACGGGCGTCGCCATGTCGCTCTGCACGAGCAGGCCCATCGTGACACCCGCCGAGCGGCAGCGCGGCAGCTCCTCGGCCTTGGCGACGCTGTACCAGTAGTCGCCGCCACTGCCGCCGTGTGCCTCGGGATAGTGCGCGCCGAGGATCCCGAGCTCACCGGCGCGGCGGAACACCTCGTTGGGGAAGAGCTCGGCCTCCTCCCACTCCTCGGCCTTCGGCGCGAGCTCCTTCTCGGCGAAATCGCGCACGAGCTTGCGGAACTGCTCGTGCTCCTCGGTGAACGGCTGCCACATCGCTTCCTCGCATCGGCTGGGGCGCCGGCGGCGGCCTCGGGCGCTCTGGCGCGGGCCGGGCGCGGCGCGACGTATCGCGTGCGAAACATTCGTACACGAAATATCGGCCGCGGCAAGGACCGGCTGCGAGACGCTGTGCGTGCGGCGACGGTGGCTCTAGGCTCCGCCACGCTCGGCGCGACCACGCCGAGCGCAAACGCATGCGCATCCTCGTGCTCTCCCGCAACGGTAGCCTCTACTCGACGAACCGCCTCGTGCGCTCGGCGCGCGCGCGCGGCCACGACATCGACGTCGTCGACCCGCTCGAGCTGCAGCTCGTCGTGGCCAAGGAGCGCGCGACCCTGGCGCTCGCCGGCTCGCCCTTGCCCGTCTACCACGCCGTCATCCCGCGCATCGGCGCCAGCATCACCCGCTACGGCCTCGCCGTCGTTCGGCAGTTCGAAGAGGCCGGGGTCGTGGTCGCGAACGGCGCCGCCGCGATCGCCTACGCGCACGACAAGGTGCGCACCCTGCAGCTCCTGCAGCGCCACGACCTGGCCGTACCGCGCACCGTGTGCACGCGCAGCCTCGCGGGCCTGCCGGCGGCGCTCGACACGGTGGGCGGCTGTCCGGCGATCGTGAAGCTCCTGCACGGCTCGCAGGGCATCGGCACGATGATCGCCGACACGCCCCAGGCGGTGTTCTCACTGCTCGAGACGCTGTGGGCGATGGGCCAGGAGATCGTGCTCCAGGAGTACATCCGCGAGTCGGGCGGGCGCGACGTGCGGGCCTTCGTCGTGGGGGGCAAGGTGGTGGCGGCGATGCGCCGCGTGGCCCGGCCCGGTGAGTTCCGAAGCAACCTGCACCGCGGCGGGCGCGGCGACCCGCTCGAGCTGCCCCCGAGCTACCGGCGCCTGGCCACGCGCGCGGCGCGCGTGGCTGGGCTCGAGATCTGCGGGGTCGATCTCCTCGAGGGCAAGAAGGGCCCGCTCGTGGTGGAGCTCAACAGCTCGCCGGGGCTCGAGGGCATCGAGCAGGCCACGGGCATCGACGTGGCGCGCAGCATCGTCGCGCGCGTGGAGGCCCTGTGGCGCCAGCGCCGGCGCGCGGGTCGCGCCGCTCCGCCGCGCCTCGAGCCCCTGCACTGAGGACCGACGCGCGCGCGTCGCTGGCCCGGGCTCACCTCGGACGCGCGCGGCTGCCGCCGCGGAGCGCTCGGCCGGCGCGTCGGACCGCGCCGCGCGCGATGAGCCCGAGCATCACGGCGAAGTGCCGGGGCCGGAGGCCGCTCTTGCCGCCGTGGTAGAGCGGGCTGACGGGCACCTCGACGATGCGTTGGCCGGCGAGCGCGAGGCGCGCGAGCAGATCGTTCGGGTAGCCGTAGCGCGGCCACAGCGCGTCGAGCTCGATGGCCGCGAGCGCGGCCCGCGAGACCGCGGTGTAGCCGCACTGGCTGTCGGTCACGTCGAGCCCCGTGGCGAGGCTCGCGAGCGGGGCGAGCGCGCGCAGGCCCCAGTAGCGGACGGCGGGCACGCGGCGGCGCACGTCGGGGTGCGAGAGGCGCTCGCCCTTCACGTAGTCCGCCGCGCCCGCGACCACCGGGCCGACCACCCGCTCGAGCTCGGCAGGGGCCATCTGCCCGTCGCCCGCCATCACGGCCGCGACGTCGGCACCGAGCGCGAGCGCGCGCCGGTAGCCCGTGACGAGCGCCGCCCCGACGCCGCGATTGCGCGCGTGGCGCACGAGCTCGACGCGCGGGTCGGCCGCGCGCGCCCGGTCTGCCGTCGCGTCACGGCTCGCGTCGTCCACGACCACGATGTGGTCCACGAACGCCGGCATGGTGCGGCACACCTCGCCCACGCGCGCGGCCTCGTCGCGGGCCGGCACGATCACCGCGATGCGCTTGCCTTCGAGCACGTGTCGGCGCGTCTCCGGCCCGCTCAGGCCTGCGTGCCCGGCCCGTCGCTCGGGAGGAGCTCGCCCGCGGGCGGAGCGCCGAGGACGCGGCCGGTGGCGGCGGCGCGGCAGCCCTCGCCCGGCAGCGCGCAGACGACGACGGCGCTCGGGATGCCGAGCCCCGAGTCGGCGGAGCGCGAGGACGCGACGACCATCGCGGCGCACCATACGATCTCGGGGCGGCACCGGGAACTGCCACGTTCCGTGACCGGCGGGCGCGCGATCGCGGTACGAGCCCGGGCCCGGCAGCGCTAGCGTCGCCGGGCGCGGCCCGGGCCTCCGGTCGCGCAGGGAACCCACCTTGGCAAGTCGTCGGAGCTGGCTCGTCGCGCTCGTCGCCCTCGTGCTCCTCGCGGGCGGTGCGGCCGCGGCGTACGCGCTGCTCGCGGGCGCGCCGGCGGCGACGACGCCCGCGGGCGCGTGGGCAGCCGTCGCCTACGCGCTCGGCAACGGCCAGCCGGAGCGCGTGCACGATCACCTCGACGCCGCGGGCCAGGACGCGTGCGCCGCGATCGCGCGCGACGCCGCGCGGGCGGTCGAGCTCGTGGACGCCCACTACCCCGAGGCCGAGCGCGCGCGGGTGCGCGCGCCCTACGCCGAGGCCGCGCGCGCCGGCGGTCCGAGCGCCGTGTGGCTGCTGCGCGCGACCAGCCGCGGGTGGCTCGACACCCTGCGCGCCGATCTGTCGGGCGTCGCCGCAGTCGAGGCGGACGGGGCGCGCGCCATCGTGACGACGGCGCGCGGCTCGCGCCACGAGCTCGCGCGCCGGCCCGACGGCGGCTGGGGGCTCACGGCCTTCTCCGCGGAGCTCGCGCGCGAGCGGGAGCGGCTCGGGCGGGACCTCGTGCTCATCGAGCGCGCCGCCGCGGACTACGCGCGCTCCGGCCCACCCTGAGCTTCGCGGCGCCCGTCAGCCCGGGATGCGCGCCCGGAGCTCGGCGTAACTGCACCCGGGCGTCACCACCTCGCAGGGACAGCCGGCGGCCTGCCAGCCGGGCTCCGTCACCCGGCCGAAGGGGTCGCGCGCGCCCGCGAAGCCCGGCCGAAGGTCGACGAGCGCCGAGTAGCCCGCGGCGGCGAGCAGCTCCGCGGCGCGGAGCGAGCGCTGCCCGCTCTGGCACCCGAGCAGGAGCTTCGCGTCGCTCGGGAAGAGCGCGCGCACGTCGGCGACAAAGCGCGCGTTCGCCGCCATGCCGCCGGCGGCAGCGAGCACCACGGGCACGTTGTAGGCACCGGCCGGGTGGCCGCCGGCGTACTCGGCCTCGGTGCGGACGTCGACGATGGTGTAGGCCTCGCGACGGACGAGGTCGTGGGCCTCGAGCGCGGACACGCGGGCGATGGACATCGACCTTGCCCGTGGGAGCGCAGCTCAGAAGCGGTGCACGAAGAGCCCGCTGCGGAGCTTGGGCTCGAACCAGGTGCTCTTCGGAGGCATGAGGCGCCCGGCGTCGCTCACGGCCATGAGCGAGTCGATGCTGGTCGGGTGGAGGTAGATGCCGAGCACGGCGTCGCCGCGGTCGACGCGCGCCGCGATGCCGCGCGCGCCGTGAATGCCGCCGATGAAGTCGATGAATCGGTCGCGGCGCGGATCCTCGATGCCGAAGAGCGGCGCCAGCACCTGGTCCTGACAGATGGAGCAGTCGAGCGAGGCCACCGGATCGCCCTCGGGGAACGAGCCCGGCCGCACGCGCGCGCGGTACCACTTGCCGTCGAGGTAGAGGCCGAAGGTGTGCGCCGACTCGGGCTCGGGCCGCGCGGCGGGCTCGACGTCCCACACGAGGGACAGCGCCGCGAGCAGCGCCGCGGGGCTGCGGCCCTGCCGGTCGCGCACCAGACGGGTGTAGGGCAGGATCTGCATCTGGTCGTGCGGGAACACGACCGCGAGGAACACGCCGTGCTCGCCGGGCGCGGCGCCGAGGGCCGCGTGCACGCGCGCCGCGGCGGCGCTGCGGTGGTGTCCGTCGGCGACGTAGAGGGCGGGCACCTGGCGCGCGAAGGCCGCGGCAAGCTCGCCGCCGAGCGCGCTGCCCACCACCCAGAGCCTGTGCTCGACGCCATCGGCGGCCGCGAAGTCGTACTCGGGCTCGCCCTGCATGGCGCGCGCGACGAGGGCGTCGATGGCCCCGACGGCGCGGTACGTGAGGAACACCGGCTCGTCGTGCGCCGCGAGCTCCGTGATGTGCCGCACGCGGTCGTCTTCCTTGTCGGCGCGCGTCTTCTCGTGCTTCTTGATGCGGTCGTCGACGTACTCCGCCACCGACGCGCAGGCCACGAGCCCGACCTGCCGATGCGCGCCCATGCGCTGGGCGTAGACGTAGAAGTGAGGCTCGGGGTCGCCGACGAGCACGCCGCGCGCCACGAGGTCCGCGAGGTTCCGCGGCCCCTGCGCGTACACGACGTCGCTGTGCTCGTCGGTCCCGGCCGGCAGATCGATCTCGGGCCGCGACACGCGCAGGTAGCTGTCGGCGTTGCCGGCCGCGAGCGCGCGCGCCTCCTCGGTGGACACGACGTCGTAGGGTGGGCTCGCCACGCGCGCGGCAAGGGCGCGCGGCGGGCGGAGGGCGCGAAAGGGAGCGAGCTCTGCCACGGGCCGTCAGTAGCGCACTCGCGCGGGTCTGTATAGTATCGGCGGGCGCTCCGGGTCGCCGACGGGCGGCGCGCCCGGCCGCGCGAAAGGCCCGAGCCATGGTGCTCGATCACGACGACGACCTCGCAGAGAGCGGGCGCGCGACAGCCGAGGAGACGGGCTCCGGTCCGCGCGCCGCGCGGGTCGTGTGCATCGGCGGTGGTCGCGGCGGCGTCGGCAAGGCGCTGCTCAGCGCCAACCTCGGCGTCTACCTGGCGCAGCTCGGCCGGCGCGTGGCCCTGTGCGACGCGGACCCTTCGGGCGCCAACCTGCACACGGCGCTCGGCCTCGACACGCCCCCGCTCGCCACCGCCGACGACCTCTCCGCCGGGCGCGCGCGCCTCGTCCCGACGAGCGTGCCGGGGCTCATGCTGCTGCCGACGGCCTACGACCCGTGGACCTTCGCGCCCAAGCACCCGAGCCGCAAGGCACATTGGCTCCTGCAGCTCGGCCGCCTCGACGTGGACTACGCGGTGCTGCACCTCGGCACGGCCACCGACTCCGCGGCACTCGACGCCTTCCACGAGGCCGACGTCGGCATCTGCGTGGCGTCCCCCGAGCCGGCGGCCATCGAGGCGACCTACCGCTTCTGTCGGGCCCTGTTCGCCCGCCGGCTGCGCCGCTCGTTGATGCGCCAGCGCTTCAAGCTGCGCATCGTCGAGCGCGCCATCGCGACCCTGCCGCCCATACCCTCTCCGCGCGACCTCATCGCGCACATCGCGCGCATGGACGAGGGCGTCGCCAACGTGGCGGCGACGGCGCTGCTCGGACTGCGCCCCTACCTCCTCATCGGCATGACGCGCCTGCGGCGCGACCTCGACCTCGGCGTGGCGATGAGCTCGCTCGCCGAGCGCTACCTCGGCATCACCCTCGACTACCTCGGCCACATCGAGCAGGACGACTCGGTGTGGCTCACGTCGCGGCGGCGCCGACCGCTGCTCATCGACGCGCCCACCTGCAAGAGCGCCCGCAACATCGAGCGGGTGGCCCGGCGCGTGCTCGCGATCTTCGCGCAGGTCGAGCGCACGAGCGGCACCGAGGCGCCGCCGGGCGAGCACCTGTGGAGCCGCCTGTCGAAGCCGATGACCCTCTACGACGTGCTCGGCGTACCCCGCACCGCGGGCGAGGACGAGATCCGCCGTGCCTTCAAGCTGCAGCGCGAGATCTTTCGCGAGGGCAGCCTGCCCATCGTGTCGCTGGTCGACGCCACCCGGATGGGCGAGGAGCTCGGGCGCATCAGCGAGGCCTACGACACGCTGCTCGATCCCGCGCGCAAGCGCGCCTACGACGCCTCGATCTTCCCGGACGTGGAGCCGAGCGGTCCCCACCTCACCGCGCAGCGCAGCGCCTCGAGCCTGGTCGAGCTCGAGATGCTGCAGGCCGAGCTGGCGCGCGAGGTCACACCCGAGACGCAGTTCACAGGTGCGCTCCTGCGCCGGGCGCGCGAGGCGCAGGGCCTGGACGTGGCCGAGATCTCGAAGGTGACGCGCATCTCGGCCGCCTACGTGCGCGCCATCGAGGCCGAGGACGCGAGCGCCCTGCCCGCGCGCGTGTACGTGCGGGGCTTCGTCCAGCAGATCGCCAAGGCGCTGCGGCTCGACCCGGCACAGGTGACGCGCACGTACCTGAAGCGCGTCCACTCGACGCTCGCGGGCTCCGAGACCTGAAGAGCGCCCGGGCGGCCGCCGTGAGCAAGCCCTTCGCCATCGGCCTCGGCGCGCTCGCGCTCGCGCCCAGGCTCTACACCGCGCTCGCGTGGGCGCGCGCCCCGGTGTGGGATGGCGAGCTCTACGCGCGCGCCGCCCGCCACGTCGCTGCGGGCTGGGGCTACGGCCACGTCGCGGCGGGCCCCGAGGGCGTCGGCTTCGAGCCCGCGTGCCACTACCCGGTCGGCTACCCGGGCCTGCTCGGGCTCGTCTACCGGCTCTTCGGGGACGGCGAGCGGGTGGCGCCGCTCTTCGGCGCCTTCGTCGGCGCGGCCCTCGCCGTCGTGACCTACGCCCTCGCCCGCCGCGCCACGAGCGAGCGGCGCGCGCGCGTCGCGGGCGTGCTCGTGGCCGTGCACCCCGGCCTCGTCGCCTACGCGCCGGTCGTCATGACCGAGCCCGTGGCGGCGCTCTTCGTGGCGCTCGGCGCATGGCTCGTGGCGCGTCACCGGGGCGGCGAGTCGCGCGGCCGCACCCGGCTCGCCGGGGTCGTCGCCGCCGGTCTCGCGATCGGGCTCGGCACGCTCGTGCGACCGGCGACGCTGTGGTGCGCTCCGGCCCTCGGGCTGTTCGAGCTCGACGGCGAGCCGCGGACACGGCGCCGCGCGCTCGCCACGGCGGCGCTCGCGTCGACGGTCGCGCTCGCGACCGTGGTGCCGTGGACGGTGCGCAACTGCGTCGTGATGGACGGTTGCGCCGTGGTGTCCGCGAACGCGGGCTGGAACCTCGCCATCGGCGCCATGCCGCGCGCCACCGGTCGCTACGAGCCGCTCCGGCCCGGCGACGGTTGCGGAGCCGACGGCGGCGAGGTCGCGCTCGACCGCTGCTGGGCGCGCACGGCGCTCGCGTGGATCGCGGCGGACCCCGGCCGCTGGCTCGCGCTCGCACCGAAGAAGCTCCACGAGACCTTCGACCACGAGAGCTTCCCCATCGGCTACCTCGCCGTCGCGAGTCCGCAGGCCTGGCCCGAGCCGCGCGCGCGGCTCGCCAAGACGTGGCTCGGCACCTGGCACCGGCTCCTGCTCGTCGGCGCGGCGCTCGGGCTGGTGCACTCGCCCTTCGGCCGCAGCCCCGGCCCGTCGCGGCTCCGGCGCCTGCTGCCGCTCCTGCTCGTGCTCGGGCTCGCGGCGCTCGGGACCTTGCTGCCCTCACACCCCTTTTGGCCCCTGGCGCTCGCCATCCCGGTGCTCGCCGGTCTCTCGTTGCGCGGCGCTCACACACGCGGCGCGGCGCTGCGCCGCTTCGCCGGGTGGGCCGTGCTCGGCGTCTGCGTCGTCCACGTGATCTTCTTCGGCGAGGACCGCTACCACGTGGTGGTGAGCCCGCTCCTGTGCCTGCTGGCAGCGCTCGCGCTCGAGCGCCGGGAGCCCGCGGCGTCGTGCGCTCGAACGGACCGATAGAGGCGGCGTTCGTCGGTCCCCGCGCCGCGCTCCGCCAGCGACGACCGACGCCTACTTGCAGCCCTTGGCCTTCAGCTTGGCCGTCGCCTGGTCGCGACACTGTCGGTCGCCCTGCTGGCTGCAGAGGGCGCGCAGCATCTTGATGTCGTCGCAACTCGCGCCGGTGCTCCACACCTTCGGCTCGAGCGCCTTCCTGTTGCCGCCCGGGTCGAAGCCCGCGGGTGGCGTCACGG
>JADLAB010000279.1 GCA_020848455.1 Polyangiaceae bacterium | reverse complement strand
TCCACCTCGCGCTCGATCGGCAGGTAGCCGTCGGCGGTGATGCGGACGGCGTAGCGCCCCGCGGGCAGATCGCGCACGAGCGGCGGCTCGCCGGGCTCCTCGTCGGCGAGGGCCACGCGCGCGCCCGCGGTCGGCGTGTCGACGATGAGCGTCGCGAGCGGCGTCGTGACGGGGGCGGGGGGCGGAGCGACCGCGGGCTCCGGCTCGACGACGGCGGCGCCGGGCCCGAGCAGCTTCTCGATCTCCTCGGCGGCCGTCGTCGCGTCGAGGCGGCGGCCGCCCTGGGGGACCGCCGCGAGGTACTCGCGGTAGTAGCGCAGGGCGCGCTCGAGATACTCGCGCGACGGCTCCACGGTGTAGAGCCGACGCAGCGCCTGCGCCGCCGAGAAGCGCAGCTCCGGCCGTGGTGTGAGCTCGAAGGCCTGATCGAAGGTCTGCCACGCCGCGCGGTACTTGCCCGCCTCGTACGCGCGGGCGCCGGCCTTGAAGAGGCGCTTGGCCTCCTCGATGGCCGCGTCGGGCTGGGCGTGCGCCGGCGACGCCGAGCCGAGGACGCCGAGCGCGGCCACGACGCCCAGCGTCGCGAGCCAGGCCGAGCGCCGCCTCACGGCGTCACCGCCCGACCGTGGAGGATCGCGATCCCCGTGCCGAGCGCGAGCGCCACGTCGTCCACGCCGTCGCCGTCGAAGTCGCCGACGGCGAGGCCCGCGACGGGCGGCAGCGCGTCCGCCGTGTCGGACGGGATCTCGAGGGTGGGCAGGTCGCTCGCGTCGAACGTCGCGAGGGGGTCGCTCACGCCGTCGACGAGCGCGAGCGCGCCGCTCGCGTCGAGGCGCCGGGCGCGCAGCAGCGCTTGGCGCGGCATGCCGCCCGTGAGGCTCACGACCACGAGCTCGCGCGCCTCGGTGCCGTCCACGTTGGCGCAGCCCACCCCGACCGGGATCTCGGTCGCGTGCGGCAGCTCGAGCCCGAGCACGTCGCTCGCGCCGACGGGCGTCCCGTCCGCGACGGCCGCGAGCACCTCGGGCCGGACCACGAGCACGCGCGTCGTGACCGCGTCGGCCGCGGGCAGCTCGACCGCCAGGAACGCGAGTGCGTCCGGCTTGCCGGTGCCGGCGAGCGCGCACGGCACCGCGCCCTCGGTGAGCGCGGGGGCCCAGCCGGCCACGACCCCGACGAAGGACACGGACAGGAGCGTGCCCGCGGGCCGCACGCCGTCGAGATAGAGGACGCCGTGCGAGACGGCGATGCCGTCGGGGCGGGCGACGGCGAGCTCGGTCGCCGTGGGGAGGGCCGTCGTCGCGTCGAACGAGAGCGCGACCGCGAGGTCGGGGTCGGCGGCCGTGGTGCGGGCGGCCGTGAGCCAGGAGCCGCCGCTCGCGACGGAGAGGGTCCCGCCGAGCGCCACCGCCTCCGTGGCGACGACGAGCTCTGCCGCGCCCCCGGTGCGGATGCCGAGCAGGCTCTCGACGGCGCTCGAGCCGAGCGGAGGCGCGACGGTCGCGAACAGACCGGCGCCGGCCGACCCGAGCCCGAAGCGCCCCACGCCGAGCGCGCTCGGGATCCAGTGGGCGTGCTCCTGCCCGGCGACCGGGAGCAGGAACGGCGCGTCGCTCAGCCGGTCGCCGCGCCCGGTCGCGATGGCGAGGCCGCGCTCGCTGGTCGGGTCGCCGGTGCGCGCCACGATCGCGAGCTCGGCCGCCGCGTCCACGAAGCCCGTGCCTTCGGCGGCGAGATCGAGCGCCACGAGGCCCGCGACTCCGTGCACCTTGCCGAGCGACACGGCGCCGCCGGGCACACCGCCCGGCGACCCGTAGGCGACCGCGATGCTGTCGCGCCCGTCGCCGCCCGCCGCGATCTCGCGGAACGCGAGGTCGCGCACGCCATCCCCGTCCAAGTCCCCCGCCGCCAGCTCCGCGACCCCGAAGCTCGTCGGGATGGTGAACACGCCGACGGCGCCGGAGCCGGCGCGGCTCACGAAGCGAACGTCCGGCGCGACCGCGCTGCCCGCCGCGAGGTCGAGCACCCCGTCCGCGTCGAGGTCGGCGAGCACGGCGCTCGTCCAGCCCGACCCGTCCTCCGGGACGGTCGGCCGCTCGAAGGGGTCGCAGAACGCGGGGTCCGCCCGGAGCCACAGGCCGTTCGGCAGCGCGACGTCCGGGAGGCCGTCCCCGTCCACGTCGCCCATGGCGAGGGGCGCCTCGCAGCCGGCGAGCGCTGGGAAGCTTCCGGCCGTCCCGTCGGCCGGCGCGACGCCGTCCGAATCGAAGTGCGCGGTGCCGTCGCCGAGCGCCACGGCCGGTGGGGCGCCGTCCCCGGGTGCCGCGACGAGATCCTCGTGCCCGTCGCCGTCGACGTCCACGACGAACAGGCGGCCCGTCGGGCCGAACGGCACGGGCACGGTCACGATCTCGGGCGCACCGAGCGCCACGTACGACGCGCCGCCGCTCGAGACCACGCTCGGCTGGTAGACGAAGATGCGGTCGTCGTCCTGGAACGCGAGCGCGAGCTCCTCGGCTGCGTCGCTCTCGTCGAGGTTCGCGACCCGGGGCGCGCCCGCGAGGGTGCCGGCCGTGGCGGGCGCCGCTTCGAGCATGCCGGCGGGGGAGAGCGGCACGAAGCTCGACCCGATGAAGAGCAGCGGCTCGTCGCCCGGAAACTCGGGGTGACCGTCGGCGGCCGTCGCGCCGTCGAGCGGGATCACGACAAGCGGAGTCGTCGTGTCGGGCTCGCCCACGTCGCTCTCCCTGAGGCGGAAGTGGATCGTCGGCTCGAGCGCGCGGTCCGGCGAGCCGCGCAGCACACCGACGCCCGTGTCGGTGGGGAGCGCGACGTCGGCGCGACCGTCGCCGTCGAGATCGCCGAGGCTCGGCAGGCCTTGGTCCAGGATGGACGCTGCGGCGAGTCGCGTGACGAGCCTGCCCTCGGCGTCGAAGAAGGCCGTCGCGAGCGCGTGGCCCACGAGGGTCGTGAGGTCCGAGCGGCCGTCGCCGTCGAGGTCGGCCGTGGCCATCCACCTGCCGGACGGGTAGTCGAAGAGCTGCGGCGCGGCGAAGGTGCCGCTCGCGCGCCGGCAGATGCGGTCGGCCCCGCAGCCCCACCCGTCGGGGCAGATCCGCGGCACGCCGTCGGGCCCCGCGTCACACACGTAGCGGCAGCCGTGGATCTCGTCGGGCGCCGCGCAGTAGGTGTCCGGCAGCGCGAAGCCGTCGCAGTCCTCGCTGGCCTCGATCACCCTGTTGCCGCACACGTCCTCGTCGAGCAAGTCGAGCGAGGAGCAGCCGGCGACGACGACGGCGGCGAGCAGGCCCCCGGCGGCGCGCGCCGGCCCCGTGGCGCGTCGGCTCACCGCGGTTGGCCCGCGCCCGAGGCGGTCGGAGCCGGGGCGCTCCAGTTGGGCTCCTGGTAGTCGGTCGATCGGGCCACCCGCGGCAGGGGCGCGAGCGGCGCGGCGAGCCGCTGGTCGGCGTCGAACACGAGGTCACGCGCGAACGGTGCGAAGCCGGCGGCACGCACGACGAGGTGGTGTCGCGTGCCGTCGCGCGGCCCGCGGAAGGGTCCGGGGGCCGTGCCGAGCTCGCGCCCGTCGAGCTCCACGTTCGCGCCGCGCGGCGCGCCGGTGAGCTCGAGCGACACGTCCGCCGAGGCCGAGATGGACGCCGTGGCGCTCGGCTCGGGTACCGCCGCGGACGCCGACGGGGCAGGGGGCGTCGCCTCGGCGCTCGGCGCACCGGTCGGCGGTCGGGGCGCCGCCGCGGTCTGGTCGCGCGCCGGGGCGGTCGCCACCCTGCGCGCCGTCGCCTCCGCGGTCTCGCTGCGCGGCGAACCCGACAGCAGGTACGCGAACGCCGCGCCGAGCAGCAGCAGGGCGCCCGCGAAGGCGGCGATCTGCCGGCCCTTGCGCTCGGGGCGGGTGGGCGCGGCCGAGGCGCGGGTCTCGACGTTGGCGACGCCGCTCTCGCGGTGGGGCTCCGGGGTCTGCGCGTGGGGCGCGTGCAGCGCCGTCGGTGCGTTCGAGATGTCGGTCTCCGCGTCGCCCGCGTCCGCGGATGCGGGCGTGATGCGCGTGCGCGGCCGGCGCTCCTCGGGGGGGACCGGACGCGCGAGGTCGAGCTCGAGGCCCGCGGCACGCGCCGCGTCGGCGACCGCGCCGATGGCGGCTCCCGCGGTCGCGGGCCGGTCCGCCGGGTCCTTGGCGAGCATGTGCGCGAGCGGCGCGTCGAAGGCCGTCCCGAGCGCCGGGCGCCGCTCGGACGCCGGCGGCGGCGGCGTCGAGGTGTGCTGCGTCATGAGCTGCAGCAGCGACGTCCCCCGGAACGGAAGCTCCCCCGTGAGCGCCTCGAAGCTCATGACCCCGAGCGCGTAGATGTCGCTGCGCCGGTCGACCGGCAGGCCGTTCACCTGCTCGGGCGACATGTAGTGCGGCGTCCCGACGGGCGCGCCCGTGCGCGTCTTGTGCGACACGGTCGCGTCGTCGCCGAGCAGCTTCGCGATGCCGAAATCGAGCAGCTTGACCGCCGGCTTGCCGTCGTCGTCGAAGGTGATGAAGACGTTGTCGGGCTTGAGGTCGCGGTGGACGATGCCCGCCTCGTGGGCGGCGTCGAGGGCCCGCGCCACGCCGCGCAGCACCGTGACCGCGAGCGGCGGCGCGAGCGGGCCGAAGTCGCGCAGGCGCTGCTCGAGGGTCAGGCCCTCGCACAGCTCCATGATGTAGTAGTGGCGCCCGTCGTCGAGCGCGCCGAAGCCGAAGATGTCGATGATGTTCGCCGAGCGGATCTTGTTGGCGGCGCGCGCCTCCGAGATGAAGCGGCTCACCATCTGCGGGCTCGACGAGAAGGCTCGTCCGAGCACCTTGATCGCGGCGGTCTTGCCGATGACGGGGTGCACGGCCGCGTAGACCGTCCCGAAGCCGCCCTGCCCGAGACGCCGCTCGATGCGGTACTCGCCGACCATCCGCCCCGGCGGGAGCTCGGCGTCCTCGGCCACGAAGGCCTGATCCGGCAGCAGCGCCTCGCCGTCCTTGGCGCACACCTCGACCCCGTCGGGGTACTTGCGGCGGCAGCTCGGGCAGATCGCCATCTTCGAGGCTCGACAGTCCCGCCGCAGCATATCGGTCGGGCGGCTGGCCCTCAAGCGGTCGGTGCCCGACCCGAACCCGGCGGCAAGGTTCTTGCGCCGCATCGGGGGGTGCGACCCGGTGGCTCCGCGGCCGTCGGACCGACGCGCCGCGCCACCGGGCCCCGACGGACGTTTGCGCGGCGGGCCGCGGGGTGTAGATCGCTCGGCATGAGGTGCAAGGTTCTAGCCATCCAGGTCGTCCTCGCCGCGGCTGCGTGGAGCGGTTGTGGCGGTGACAAGCCCACCGTCAAGGAGCCCGCGCCCACGGCGACGCCGGCACCGCTCCCGCCGCCCACCGTGACGGCCTCGGCCGAGCCCGAGCCGAGCGCCGCGCAGAGCGCCAGCGCCGCGCCGACGCAGCCCAAGCCGAGCGGCCGCCCGTCGATCATGATGACGGGCGACAAGGAGATCTCGAGCACCTTCGGTTCGTCGCCGGGCGCGGTGCTGTCGCTCCACGGGGCCGACGGCGACGCGACGCTCAAGATCCCGGAGTACGCCCTGCGGGGCGCGATCAACCTCGTCATGCGCTTCGAGAACGCGGGCAAGGGCTTCGGGACGACGCTCGGGCGCATCGTCAGCATCACGCCCCAGGACGCCGAAGCCGCGACTCCGACGCCGACGAGCGCCGAGAGCGCGGGCCCGCCCTTCGAGCTGCGCTTGCCGACCTATGGCAAGGACACGGTCAACCTGGCCGTGGGGATGATCGCGGACGAGGGCGGCAAGCAGAAGATCACGTGGACCGTGTACGCGCCCAAGAGCGTCGACGCGACGAAGAAGCTCGCGTACTTCGAGATCACGAAGCTGGCGCCCTCCTACGTCCACGTGACGACGTCGCCGCCCACCGAGCCGAAGCCCTGAGCCGCCGCTGCTGGGCGCCCATCGCTCGATGGGCGCCTAGCGCAGGAGCGCGGCCGCGCAGGCGTCGAGCGCCGCACGCGCGAGCCACGCCCTCGGGACCGGGCGCCCGGCGAAGTAGCGCGCGCCGGCGCGCGCCAGCGCGTGCGAGCGCGTGAGCCAGCGCTCGACGAAGGGGCGCGTGCGCGCGGCGTACACGACACCGAGCGCCCGCGCCCGGACGCGCAGATCGAGCCCGAGGCGCGTCTGCGAGAGCGCCGCGGGCCAGTCGGCGAAGTCGCAGTCGCCGCTCCGCATGCGCGGGGCGAGGTAGCGCGCCGCCACCTCGCCGTAGAGCACGGCCTGCGCGATCCCCTCGCCGAGCACCGGATCGACGCCCGCCGCCTCGCCGACGAGCAGGACCCGCGGCCGTGCGCAGGCCTCGCTCGGACACAGGCCCCGCTCCGCGAAGCGCCGCACGGCGAGGCCGTCCGTGTCGACGCCGAGCGCCCGCAGCCGCTCGCGGAGCAGCTCGGCGAGGTCGGGCCACGCCTCGTCCGCCGCCGCGGCGCCGAGTCCCGCGGCGGCCTCCCGCCCGAGCCGGTACAGCCCGCGACCGATCATCCTGCGCCCCGCGACCAGCGTCGGGAAATCCCACGCGTAGCCGGCGATGCGCCGCAGGGAGAGGTCGAAGCGGAGCTCGTCCGGCGCGAGCGAGCCGTCGTCGGGGGTGTCCACCTCGACCGCCTGTGCGCGCCAGCGGCCCTTCGGCAGCCCGAGCGCGCGCCGCACCGCGCTGCCGACGCCGTCGGCTCCCACCACGATGCGCGTCGTGAGCGCTCCGGCGCTCGTCGCGACCTCGAGCCCGCCCGGCCGTCGGCGCAGCCCCGTCACGCGCACACCGGTGCGCGTCGCGACGCCCCGCGCCCGCGCGGCCTCGAGCAGGGCCGCGTCGAAGTCGACGCGGCGCACGACCCGGCCGATCACCGCGTCCTCACGCACCCGGAGCTCGCGGCCGCCGGCGCGCACGGCCAGCGCGCGCACGGGCACGCCCGGGATCTCGGGCGCGATGCCGATCGCGGCGAGCCGCGCCTCGGCCCGCCGTCCGATGGCCCCCGCGCACACCTTGTCGCGCGGGAACTCGTCCTTGTCGACGACGAGCGTGCGCGCCGCGAGGGCGGGCGCGAGCGCCGCCAGGAACGACGCCGTGGCGGTCCCGGCCGGGCCGGCGCCGACGATCAGGAGGTCGGCGTCCAACCCGCAGCCCGTGCCTCTCTCCCTCGCGGGAGGCCGCCCGTCAGTTCGACTCTTCGAACTCGGCGTCGATGACGCCGTCGTCCTTCTTGCTGCCACCGGCCTCGCCGCCGGCCGCCGGGCCACCGCCGCCACCCTCGCCGGGGCCGCCCTCGCCACCGCCGGCTCCCGCCTTCTCGTACATGACGCTGGCGATGCGGTGCGCTTCCTTCTCGAGCTTCTCGCTCGCGGCCTTGATGGCGTCGTCGTCGCGGCTCTCGACCGCCTTGCGCGCCTCGGCGATCGACTCCTGGATCGTCTTGGCGTCGTCCTCGGCGATCTTGTCCTTGTTCTCGTGGATGGTCTTCTCGAGCGTGTAGCAGAGGTTGTCGAGGCGGTTGCGGCGCTCGATCTGCTCGCGCCGCTTCTTGTCCTCTTCCTCGTGGCCCTTGGCCTCGTTGACCATGCGCTTGATCTCGTCCTCGTTGATGCCGCCCGAGGCCTTGATCGTGATCTTCTGATCCTTGCCGGTCGCCAGGTCCTTGGCGTGGACCGACAGGATGCCGTTCGCGTCGATGTCGAAGCTCACCTCGATCTTCGGCACGCCGCGCGGTGCCGGCATGATGCCCTCGAGGTGGAAGCGCCCGAGGGTGCGGTTGTACTGTGCCTCGGCGCGCTCGCCCTGCAGCACGTGCACCTCGACCGACGGCTGGCTGTCGCTCGCCGTGGAGAAGATCTCCTTCTTCTGCGTGGGGATGGTCGTGTTGCGGGCGATCATCACCGTCGTCACGCCGCCCAGCGTCTCGACGCCGAGCGAGAGCGGCGTCACGTCGAGCAGGACCATGTCCTGCACGTCGCCCGACAGCACGCCGGCCTGCACGGCCGCGCCCACCGCGACGACCTCGTCCGGGTTCACGCCCTTGTGGGGCTCGCGCCCGAAGAACTCGGCCACCGTCGTCTGGACGAGCGGGATGCGCGTCGAGCCGCCGACCAGGACGACCTCCTTGATCTCGGCAGGCTTCTTCTTGGCGTCGGCGAGCGCCTTGCGCACCGGCTCCATGCTGCGCTCGACGAGCGGGCGGATCATCTGCTCGTACTTGGCGCGCGACAGCTGCTTCTGCAGGTGCTTCGGGCCGCTGGCGTCGGCGGTGAGGAAGGGCAGGTTCACGGTCGTCTCCTGCACCTCGGAGAGCTCCTTCTTCGCCTGCTCGGCCGCGTCCTTGAGGCGCTGGATCACCATCTTGTCGCGCGAGACGTCGATGCCCGTGTCCTTCTTGAACTCGTCGATCAGCCAATCCATGATGAGCCGGTCGATGTCGTCGCCGCCGAGGTGCGTGTCGCCGTTGGTCGAGATGACCTGCACGACGTTGTCACCCACCTCGAGGATCGAGATGTCGAAGGTGCCGCCGCCGAAGTCGTAGACGGCGATGATCTCGTCCTTGTCCTTGTCGAGGCCGTAGGCGAGCGCGGCCGCGGTCGGCTCGTTGACGATGCGCTTGACGTCGAGGCCCGCGATGCGGCCGGCGTCCTTGGTCGCCTGGCGCTGGCTGTCGTTGAAGTAGGCCGGGACGGTGATCACCGCCTCCTTCACTTCCTGCCCGAGGTAGTCCTCGGCGGCCTTCTTCAGCTTCTGCAGGATCTTGGCGGCCACCTCGGGCGGCGTGACCTTCTTGCCGCGCACCTCGAAGGCCGAGTCGCCGCTCTTGCCCTCGACGATCTTGTACGGGACGCGCTTGGACTCCTCCTGCACCTCGCGCAGGCGCATGCCCATGAAGCGCTTCGAGGAGTAGACCGTGTTCTCGGGGTTCGTGACCGCCTGGCGCTTCGCGATCTGGCCGACGAGGATGTCGCCCTTCTCGTCCCACGCCACGACCGACGGAGTGGTCCTCGTGCCCTCGCTGTTGACGATGACCTTGGGCTCTTTGCCCTCCATGATCGCCACGACGCTGTTGGTCGTACCGAGGTCGATTCCGATGATCTTGCCCATGGCGCGCTTACTCTCCCGTTGATTCCGTCGTGGCCGCACGCGTGCGTGCGGCAGTATCGACCCCGGGCCCGAGGCCTGTCGCGGCCCCCGGCCGGCTCCTTGCCATCGTGTGCAGAGCGGCCCTTGCGGCTCGCGACGCCCGCCGCCGATACCACACCCGGCGGCGGGCTTGCCACCCAATCGCTTCGCGCGCTTGCGCTTCGCGTCCGGGCCCGGTAGATGCCAGCAAGCTAACCACAGCCCCCCACGCGTCAACTGGCACCAAAGTTGCGGCCGAACGTGTCCCCGCGAGGCGCTCGCGAGGCCCGCGCGGGCTCACCGCGGCCCCCGGCGAGCCGCCCGTGGGCGCTCGGCTCGCGCGGTGGGGCGCCGGGTCTCCACCGGCGTCGATCGCCCGAACGCCCGCATGGCACTTGCGCGGGAGGGGGTCGTGAGTTAAGTGTCCGCGTCCCCTGGGCGCGAGCGCCCACCTTTGCCAGGAGTCGTGCCGTGAAGTCCGGCCTCCATCCCGAATACAAGCAAGCCACCATCACCTGCGCGTGCGGTGTGGTCATCCAGACGTTCTCGACGCGCGGCAACTTCACGGTCGACGTGTGCTCCAGCTGCCACCCGTTCTTCACGGGTCGCCAGAAGCTGCTCGACACGGCGGGCCGCGTCGATCGCTTCCGCCGGAAGTACGCCAAGCTGAAGGGTTGACGCGCCTGCGCCGAGGGCGGCGCGCGCTCCGCCCGAGCGACGCGCACGGCCCCGTGAGCGCCGCATCGTGAGGCCTCGGCCGGCGTAGGGCCCGAGCTCGCCGGCGCACTTCTGCCGCGTCCAGGCGGCGCCGTGGCGCGCAACGCTGCGGCGCGGAGCCGTGAGCCGCGGTGCGTGCCGGGCGCGTCGGCCCGGACGCGCCGCCGGACCGACGTTGCTTCGGCCGGCCCGCCACCGTACCGTTGCTGCGCCTGCCGCACCCTGACGCCATGCTGCTACCGCTCGATCAGTTGCAGGCCGTGGCCCGGCGCTTCGAGGAGCTCGAGGAGCTCATGTGCTCGAGCGAGGTGCTCGCCGACCCGAGGCGGCTGCAGAAGCTCCACAAGGAGCGCGTCGAGCTCGAGCCGCTCGTGCGCAAGCTCGCCGAGCGGAGCGAGCTCGAGCGGCGCCTCGCGGAGCTCCGCGACGCCTGCACCGACCCCGAGCTGCGCGAGCTCGCCGAGGCCGAGATCCCCGAGCTCGAGCAGGCGCTCGCGCAGAGCGGCGAGGAGCTGGCGCTGCTGCTGCTGCCCCGCGATCCCAACGACGAGCGCAACACGGTCGTCGAGATCCGGAGCGGCGAGGGCGGCGAGGAGGCCGCGCTCTTCGCGGCCGATCTCTACCGCATGATCGCGCGCTACGCCGCGCGCAGGGGCTGGAAGATCGAGGTCCTGTCCACGAGCGAGTCGAGCGGCGGCGGGTACAAGGAAGTGATCTTGCTCGTGAGCGGCAAGGAGGTGTACTCGCACCTGCGCTACGAGGGTGGGGTGCACCGCGTGCAGCGCGTGCCGGCGACCGAGGCCCAGGGGCGCGTGCACACCTCGACCGCGACCGTGGCCGTCCTGCCCGAGGCGGACGAGGTGGACGTGCAGGTGGACGACGCCGACCTCGAGATCTCGATCGCCGCGTCGGGCGGCCCCGGCGGGCAGGGGGTCAACACCACGAACAGCGCGGTCCTCATCCGCCACGTGCCGACCGGCATCCTGGTCAAGTGCCAGGACGAGCGCTCGCAGATCAAGAACAAGGCCCGGGCCCTCAAGGTGCTGCGCAGTCGCCTGCTCGAGATCGAGCGGCGCAAGCAGGAGGAAGCCATCGGCGCCGAGCGGCGCAGCATGGTCGGCAGCGCCGAGCGCGCGGAGAAGATCCGCACCTACAACTACCCGCAGAGCCGCGTCACCGATCACCGCATCAACCTGACGAGCCACGCGCTCACGGCCATCCTCGACGGCGATCTCGACGTCCTCGTCGGGCCGTTGCGCGCCCACCGCCAGGCCGAGCTGTTGAAGCACGGCGTGTCGCTCGGAGTGTCGCGCTGATGGCGCGCCGGCCCGGCAGCGTCACGGCGGCGGCCGGCGTCGCGCCCCGGCGGCGCGCGCGCTCGGAGCGGCCGAGCGGCGTCGGCCGCGTGGTCGACGCCGAGGCGCTCTTCATGGCCCTCGTCCTGGCGCCGCAGAGCTACCCGCGCAATCGCTTCCCGTGGCTCTTCGAGCTGCCGGAGGCGCGGCGGGCACGGCGGCGCGCGGCGCTGCTGCGCAGCCTGGTGCGCGATCTGCGGCGCCCCCCGGCGCCCGAGCGGTGGCTCGACGTCGAGGCCGCGCCCGGGGGCGGGGCCGTGCTCCGGTCGAGCGACCGCGCGCTCGGCCTCGAGCGGCGCACGGTGCTCGACGAGGTGGAGCTCGCGCTCTTGCTCTACGTGCTCGAGCGCTGCGCGCCCGAGGCGCCGTTGCTCGAGCACGCGGCCTGCCGCAGCCTCGTCGCGGGCGCAGGGCTCGCGGCGCGGGTCGACGACTCGCTCGCACGTCTGCTCGGGCCACGCCGCCGCCGCGCGCGCTCCGAGCCCCAAGGAGGTTAGGCCGTGTGCATCTTCTGCAAGATGGCGAAGGGCGAGATCGCCCCGAAAACCGTGCTCGAGGACGACGAGGTGCTGGCGTTCCACGACATCAGCCCGCAGGCGCCGGTGCACGTGCTCGTCATCCCCAAGCGCCACATCGAGTCGCTGGCCGCGGCCGAGCCCGCGGACCAGGCGCTGCTCGGCAAGCTCCTGTGGACCGCCCGCGAAGTGGCGCAGAAGCTCGGCCTCGGCGCGGGCTACCGCACGGTGCTGAACAGCGGAGCCGCGGCCGGGCAGAGCGTGTTCCATCTGCACCTGCACGTGCTCGGCGGTCGCGCGATGGCGTGGCCGCCCGGCTGAGCGCGGCTCCGCTCGGTCACGCGGTCGGCCACGGCACGCCCCGGCGCAGGCGTGCGTCGATGAGCTCGAGCCGATCGTTGCCGAAGTAGCACTCGCGCGCGCCGTCGGCGTCGAGCACGAAGAAGGGCATGCCGAAGGCGCCCGCCGCGAGGGCGTGATCGGTCTGCACGTGCAGGAGCTGCTTGTAGTGTGGGGCGTCGGCGGCCGCCGTCACGATGGCCGGATCGACGCCGACCGCGCGCGCGAGGGCGGCGAGCACGGCTGGGTCGGCGACGTCGCGGCCCTCGGCCCAGGCCGCGCGGAACACCGCCAGGTTGTAGTCGTGGTAGGCGCTCGGGGCCTCGGCCCGCACCGCGAGCGCGCCGCGCAGCGCGGCCTTCGTGTCGAGCGGGAAGTGCGGCGAGAAGCGGAAGGGCACGCCCTCCCGGGTCGCGTGGCGCACGAGGTCGAGCAGGAGGTAGCGGCCGCGCGCCGGCACCTCGGCCGGCGGCCGGTTGCCGGTCGCCTTCAGGATGGCGCCGAGGAAGGCGGGCTCCCAGCGGAGCTCGAGCGCATGGTCGCGGGCGAAGGCGTCGATGCGCATCGCCGCGAGGTAGGTGAAGGGGCTCGTGTAGTCGAAGTAGAAGGTGAGCTCGCGCGTCATGGTTCCTCGAAGGGTCAGGCGAGGCGCGCCGCGGCGAGCGCCCGCTCGATGAAGGCGCCCTCGGCCGCGTCGAGCGACGGGTTGCGCTCGAGCCCCACGGGGAGTGCGGCCGCCGCGGCACCGCGCGCGTGCGCGCGCAGGTACGCGCCCGTCAGCCGCCCGACGCGCTCGCGTGTGCCGTGGAACAGGGCGTAGAGGTCGGGCCCGACGGCCCGGCGCGGGGCGGGGCGCAGCGCCAGCTCCGCACCCGAGGGCAGGCGCGCGGAGAAACCGGCCACGAGGTGGTCGACGGGGTCGAGCCAGGGATCCGCGGCGCCGGGTGCGCCGTCGGCGAGCCACGCGGCAACGGTGGTGTCGTCGCCGCGCGCGAGCGTCGCCGGGGCGAGCCCGAGCGTGAGGTCGTGGGCCGCGAGCACGCGCTCCACGACCGCGAGCGACGTGGCGCCCGAGGCGTGCACGAGCTGCGAGGCCGGGTCGAGCGTGGGGTCGTGCGGCGGGGGAACGGTGGGGGCCTGCGTCACGGTCGCACCCGGATCACCCGCGCGGGGCATGAGGTTGCCGGGATTCAGAATGCCCGCGGGATCCCAGGCCTGGCGCAGGGCGCCGACGACCGCCACACCGTGCCCGAGCTCGGCGCCGAGCATCGGGGCCTTGCTGCGCCCGACGCCGTGGTGGTGGGACAGGGTGCCGCCCGCCTCGAGCGCGGCCGTCATGGCCGCACGCCAGGTGCGGTCGTAGCGCGCCTCGGCGTCCGCGGGGTCGCGCCCCGTGCCCGCGAAGGTGAAGTAGATGCTGCAGCCGTCGGGATAGGCGTGCGACATGTGCGCCATGACGAAGACGTGCGGCGACAGGGCGTGGCGCACCGCGGCGTAGAGCGCGAGCAGGCACGACCACGGCGCCGACACCTCCATCGTGTCGGCGAAGGTGCCCGCCATGAACATCGGGGCCTGGCGGTAGCTCACGCTGTAGCGGTGCTCGAGCCAGTGGCGTGCCGGCGCCTCGCCGAGATCCTTCGCCCCCGCTCCGCGCGCGAGCGCGTGGGCGCGCGCGCGCTCGTCCTCTGCCTGCTCGCGCTCGCCCTCGAAGACCAGCACGAGCGTCGAGCCGCCGAGCAGACGCGCCCCGAGGCCGTCCACGAGCCCGTTGAGCGCGCCCGGCCGGCGCAGGAGCTGCCGGAGCACGGCTGCGCCGGCGCCCGGAGCCAGGCGCGCGAGGCCGCGCTTGCGCCTCGGACCGGCCTCGGCCGCGTCGGGCGCGTGCCCTTCGGCGGGGGTCGCCCGGTGCGTGCCACGCCGGGCGAGCGCCGAGTCGAACGGGTCGTAGAGGCGGCACACGGCGGGACGCAGGCCCGCCTGGTAGAGTGTCCGGATGGCCTCGGCGCCGCGCGCCACGTCCGCGAACGAGTACGCGGCGAACGCGCGGTGGGCGGGGGCGCGGTGCAGGCGCAACCCGACGCTCGTCACCACGCACAGCACGCCCTCGCTGCCGATGACGAGCGGCGTGACGTCCGGCCCGAGGGTGCGGCGGCGCAGGGTGGCGAGCTCGCCGCGGCCGTCGACGCACTCGAGCGACGCGACCATGTCCTCGATCTTCCCGTAGCGGCCCGAGGTCTGGCCGGCGCCGCGCGCCGCCACCCAGCCGCCGACCGTCGAGCACAGGATCGACGACGGGAAGTGCCCCACCGTGTGACCGCGGCGCTGCAGATCCTCCTCGAGGCGGATGCCCACGGCCCCGGCCTCCACGTCGAGCAGGCCGCGTTCGGGGTCGAAGCGCCGCCAGCGCGCGAGCCGCTTCAAGTCGAGGACCACGGTGCGGGCGTCCGGCAGGATGCCGCCGCAGACGCCGCTGCCTGCGCCGTAGGGCACGACCGGGATGCCCTCGCGCGCGCAGAAGGCGACCACGGCGGCGACCTCCTCGCTCGTGCGCGGCCACACGATGGCCCCGGGCTCGCTCGCGGCGAGGCGCCCGGTCGTGACCCCGATGTGGTGACGCGGCCAGAGATCGCGCGCGTAGCTCAGGCGGTCGGGCGGGGCGTCGCTCACGGCCAGGCCCGAGAACGCACCCCGGATGCTCTGCGCCAGACTCACCATCTGCTGCTCCTTGCACCGACCCGTGCGAGCGAGACTCGCGGCGCGCCGGGCCGTGCGTCAGGCGCGCTCGGACAGGATGACGATGCGCGGCGACTCGTAGCCGAAGAACGCGCCCCGATGCGCGATGTGGCCGCTCACCTCGACGACCTTGAAGCCTGCGGCGTGCAACAACTCGCCGAGCTCGTGCAGGCAGTACAGCCGCATGGAGAACTCGACCTCGCGCGATTTGCCGGTGCGGAACATGACCATGCGCTTGACCGACATGCGACTCGTGAAGAAGTCGAACCTCATCTCATCCATGCACACGCAGTCGCGACCCGTGAACCAGGCCATGGTCGGCTGGCGCGGCGCCACGTAGTCGCGATTGGTCACGTCGAGCAGGAACATGCCGCCGCGCCGCAGCGCGCGGTGCACGCGCACGAGGACGTTGGCGTTGTCCTCGTTGCCGAAGTAGCCGAAGCTCTGGTGCCAGCAGTAGATGCCGTCGAACATGGCGTCGAGGTCGAGCTGACGCATGTCGCCCTGCACGAAGTTGACCTGCTGCGCCGCGGCCTGCGCGTTGCCGTTCGCCATCCCGAGCATCGCCGCCGAGCGGTCGACCCCGACGAGCTCGTAGCCGCGCCGCGCCAGCTCGACGGCGATCTGTCCCTCGCCGCAGCCGAGGTCGAGGATGCGCGCGCCGGCCTCGAGCCCCAGGCTCTGCTCCACGAAGGCAGCCTCGCGCTCCACCTGCGGCGCTTGCAGCCGGTCGAGCGTGCGTGCGAAGTCCTCGTCGAAGAGCTCGGCCCACCACGCCTTCGGCTTGGTCTCGGGCTTCGGCTCGCTCTCGGGCGGACGGCTCGGAGCCGGCTCCTTGGGCGGCGCCGGCTTGACCGACGTCGGCTGGATCGCCGTCGGCGCCGTGGCCGTGGCTGGCGGGGGTGGGGTGACGGCCGGCGTCGGAACCGTCTGCGGCGGCGCGCCCGCGCCCGGCTCGGAGCGCGGCGTGGGGGTGCGCGCCGCCTCGGCCGTCGAGGCCCCAGCCGCCGCCGCCTCGACCGGCTCGTCGTCGATGTCGACGTCCACGACCGGGGTCGGCAGGCCGCGCCGTGGCGGTGGCGGCACGCGCTTCGACGACGGCGAGAGCCCGGCCTCGCCGCTCGCGGGCGGCTGTTCCGCGAGCTTGATGTCCACGAGCTGGACGCCCGCGGTGCTCGGGAGGCTCATGCGATCGGGCTCGATCTCCTCGATCGCGTCCTCGTCGGGCTCGGCCTCGGGCAAGGCGTCCGCGCTCACGACCTCGACGTGCGAGCCCTCCGCCTTTCGCGGGGGCGGAGGCAGCGGTCGGCGCTGGGTCGGCGCCGGGGCCGACGGCGCGGCGGGCGGCGCAAGGGCAGGCGTACCGGGTGGGGTCGGCGGCGCGCTCGGCGCGCCGGGCGCCGCCGCGGCGCTCGCCGGAATCGACGGCGGGGTCACCGCCGGCGTGGCGCCGGCCTCGGCGCGCGCAGGGGTCACCGGCTGCGGCGGAGGAGGCGTGACCGGGGCGGGCGCGGGCGGGCGCGCCTCGACGGGCGGCAGATCGCTCGACACCTCGATCGGCCGGATCAGCGTCACCGAGGCGCTGTCCGCGAGCACTCCGGGGCCGCCCTTGCCGGACGCGCCGGCGGACGACAGGCCGAGGTCGCCCTGGTGACGGACGACGGGCGTGATGCCGCTCGGCCCCGGCGTCGGTGCGCCGGTGGCCGGCGTCTCCGCCGCGAGCTTCGCCTCGGGCGTGGGTGGCCCGGCGGTCGGGGCCGCCGCACGCTGCTCGGCCTGCTCGGCCAGGGCCGCGGGTGGCAGGGAGGGGGCTGCCGGCTCGACCTCGTCCGGCGCGAGCTCGAGGACCTCGTCGCTCGGCTGGGGCGCGGGTGGCGCGGCCTCGGGCGGCGCCCCGCGGGCGTGCTCCGCCACAGCTGCCGGCTCGCGGGCGGGCGGGGGCGGAGGCGGGGTCGCAGGGCGCGTGGCCGAGGTCGGCGTCGCGGGCCTCGCGGGAGGCTCGGGACCCTCCTCCGGCTCGGGCTCGCCGAGCTCGAGCTCCTCCACCGACGACGGCATGGGCTCGTCGGTGGTGGCGGGAGCTTCGGCCCGCGTCACCACCACCGCGGGAGGTGCGGGCGTGGCAGGGACGGCGTCGTCGGGGATCTTGAGCGTCTTGCGCGTGCGCCGGCGGCTCGAGCGCTTCGTCGGGCCCGGCTCGCTCTCGCGGTCGGGGTCGGACGGCGGGGGTGCCTCGCGGCTCGCGAGGGACGGGATCTCGGGAGGCGTGCCGGTCGGCTCGGAGTCCTCGGCGGGCTCGACGTCGCGGGCTCGCTCGGCCTTGGCCGCGGCGGCCGACTGTGCGTGTCGCTCGGCGAGCGCTCGTGCCTCGGCCTGGACGGCGGGGCTCACGGCGACCTGCATCGACACCGGCGTCGTCGCGGTGGTGCGCGGTGTCGCGGAGGCCTTCACCGGCGCCGCCTGCGCCATCGCCGCCGCGATGGCCTCGGACGGCAGCGTGCTGCCGAGCGCGGCGAGCGGGCTCTTCGGCGCCTTCACCGGCGTGGTGGCGGCCCGCTCGGGTCGCTCCGCCGTGGCGGTCTTCGGCTCGGCGGAGGCAGGCGTCGGGGCCGTCTCGACCCCGGCGACGGGCAGGCCGCCGAGCGACGGAAGCTTCGGTGCGCCCGGCACCGCGACGCTCGCGGCCACGCCGCCCGGAGGCTTCGAGGGGGTGCGGCCGGGCGGTGTGCTCGCCGGGCCGGGTCGGGGTGGCGCCAGCGGCGTCCGCGAGATCGCAGGCCCGGCGACGGCTGGCGGCGGCGTGCTCGGCGACGCCGGCCGCGGTGCGTCGGCCGCTTCGGCTCTCGGCGGTCCGCTCGGGCGCGGTGCCGTGCTCGCGGCTCCCGGCGCCTTCGGGGTGGCGGGGGCCGGTGGCCACACGGACGTCGGGCGGCCGGGCGGGCGCGAGCCGAGCGGCGCCCGCGCCGGTGGCGTCGGCAAGGTGGCCACGGGCGGGGGCGGTGGCGGGACCGACGGCGTCCGTGCCCGGGCGGCTCGCAGCGCCAGCACCTCGGGCGGCACGTCCACGCCCGCGGACTCGAGCGTCGCGGCCATCGGCATGGTGGGCCGGTCTTGGCTCGGCGTGCCGCCGTCCTCGAGGCGCAGATCGAGATCGTCCTCGTGCTCCAGGCCGGCGTCGGCGCCGGGCGAGGGGGGTAGGCCGCTCGCGTCGGGCCGCGGATCATCCGCCATCGGCTTGCCTCGCCACGCTTTCCGTCAACGGATCACCCACCCGGATGGCCCCGAGCGCCCGCACGAACGGCGGTGCGCCGGGAGTCTGCAAGAGCACCACGGTCGACCCGAGGTGGAAGACGCCGAGCTCCGCGCCACGCTCGAGCGCGAACGGAGGCTCGAGCGGGTGCTCGCCGAGCGGGACGTCCCGCTCCGCGAAGGGCGCCAGCGTGATCCGTCCCACGATCATCGCGGCCACCATGACGAGCGTGAGCTCGCCGCCGCCCTCGAGCTCGATGACCGCGGCGACGCGCCGGTTGCGCGCGAGCAGGCGCGGCACGTGCCGCTCGCCGATCGCGTTGACCGGGTAGAAGTCGCCGGGCAGCGAGCGCACCACCCGCACGCGGCCACCGACGGGCGCGTGCACGCGGTGGTAGTCGCGCGGCGACAGGTAGATGACGGCGAGCTCGCCGCCGTGGTAGCGCTCGGCCGCGACCTCGTCGCCGCAGAGCTCCGCCACGCGGTACTCGCGGCCCTTGACCGGCACGAGGCCCGCTCGATCGATACGCCCGAGCGCGTCGAGTCGACCGTCGGCCGGGCTCACCACGGCACCCGGCGGCGCGTGACAGGGCCGCGCGCCGGGGCGCAGCGGACGCGTGAAGAAGGCGTCGAAGCTCGGGTACGCGCCCGCGGGTGCCTCGGCCTCCCCGAGATCGACGCGGTAGGCCTCGGCGTAGAGCCCTACGACGGCGCGCGCGACGACCGGCGGCAGGTCGAGCTCGGCGAGCCGCCCCACCGCTCGACTGATCCGTCCGCGGGGCAGGGCCCGCAACAGCTGCGCGACGGCGTAGGTTCCTACGTTCACTTGAAGCCGAAGAGTCTCCGGGTCGTTCCGTGGCTCCGAGACCGGCACCCGCGGCCGCGGAGCGCGCTCCCCACCAACCGGCGGAGGCACCCGGCAGCCATGCTAGGCTGTGGGCCAGAGCCGGTCAACGGCGCAACAGCGAGCGCTCGTTGCCTGCCGAGGCGCGAAAAAAGCCGAAGGCCGGCTCCCCCATCGGGGGCCGGCCCTCGCTCGCCGCGCAGCGCGCGCGGCGTCGTCATGGGGGGCGTGCTCGCCGGCCGTCGCCGGACGGGCAGGCACGTCCGCACCGCTCAGAAGTCGTGGCTGTGGCCGCCGCCGCCGCCGCCGTTCTGCTTCTCGTCCTTCGGCAGCTCGGCGATGAGCGCCTCGGTCGTGAGCATCAGGCCGGCGACGCTGGCCGCGTTCTGCAGCGCCGTGCGCACGACCTTGAGCGGGTCGATGACGCCCTGATCGAGCAGCTTGCCGTACTCGCCGGTCGCCGCGTTGTAGCCGTAGTCGCCCTTGCCCTCGCGCACCTTCTGGACGACGATCGAGCCCTCTTCGCCCGCGTTCTCGGCGATCTGGCGCAAGGGCTCCTCGAGCGCGCGGCGGATGATCTTCACGCCCACGGCCTGGTGCTCGTTCACCTGGAGCTCGTCGAGCACCTTCTGGGCGCGCATGAGCGCCACGCCGCCGCCGGGCAGGATGCCCTCCTCGACGGCCGCGCGGGTCGCGTGCAGGGCGTCCTCGACGCGCGCCTTCTTCTCCTTCATCTCGGTCTCGGTCGCGGCACCGACCTTGATCACCGCCACACCGCCCACGAGCTTCGCGAGGCGCTCCTGGAGCTTCTCGCGGTCGTAGTCGCTGGTCGTGTTCTCGATCTGGGCGCGGATCTCGGCCTGGCGGGCCGTGATCTTCTTCTTGTCGCCCGTGCCGTCGACGAGCGTCGTGTTGTCCTTGTCGATGAGGATCGTCTTGGCCTGGCCGAGATCGCTCATGGTGACGTTCTCGAGCTTGAGCCCGAGCTCTTCCGCGATCACCTGGCCACCGGTGAGGATGGCGATGTCCTTCAGCATCTCCTTGCGGCGATCGCCGAAGCCCGGCGCCTTGACGGCGGCGCAGTGCAGCGTGCCGCGGAGCTTGTTCACGACGAGCGTCGCGAGCGCCTCGCCCTCGACGTCCTCGGCGATGATGAGGAGCTGCTTCTGG
>JADLAB010000278.1 GCA_020848455.1 Polyangiaceae bacterium | reverse complement strand
CGGCCGCGGAGCTCGTCGTGGCGCCCGAGCTCGTGGTGGCCTCACTCCCGGACGCAAGCGCCGTCGGCGCGCTCGCCCCGGAGCCGCTGCGGGTGGCCCGCGGCGTGCTCTCGGACGACCCGCACGCGGCGAGCGCGATCGAGGCCGACCACGCACAGGCTCTCAGCACCGGAGGCATCGGCCGTTTCCTCATGCTGCGCCCAAGCCTGGCACGCGCGGCAGGCGTGGAGCAAGCCGCGCGCCGTGCTCAGCGCGACCAGGGCGGCGCGACGCGCAGGCGCATCTTCTTGCCCTCGCGCGCGGCGACGTAGCGCACGCGATCCTCGCCGCCCATCTTCACGCGCACCTCGTAGGGCTCGGGGCGCGCCTTGACGGTCACGCGCGCCGCGGGACCCTCGCCGATGAGCTTGCCGTCGACGTAGATCTTGTCCTTCTTGCCCGCGACGATCTCGACCACACCCTCACCCTGGGCGACGCTGTCCTTGGGATCGAGAGGCAGCTCGAGCGGCAGCTCGGCGCCTGGATCGACGGGCTCCGGACCGGACGGGGTCGCGGCGTTGCCGGCCGGCTCGTCCGGCAAGGCTCCGGGTGGCAGGCTCTGGGCAGCGGGCAGCGGCTCGACGTCCGTCGCCTCGGGCTCCGCGGCGAGCTGGGCCGGCGGCGGCGCCACGTCTGCGCGCCCCGGCATCCAGCGCGCGCCGAGCGCGAGCGCCACGCCCACGGCCCCGAACATGAGCGGCAAGGCGAGTCGACCGAGGCCGCGCTTGTCCTTCGGCGGGGGCGCCTCGTAGCGCGAGGCGTAGGCGCTCGGCCGCGGCACGCGCGGCACGGCCGGCTCGTCGGCCGGTTCGCGCGTCGCGTAGGCGCCGCGCGGCTCCTCGGGCGGCGACGCGGCCACGCGTGGCTCCTGCTCGACCCGAGCCGGGGAGCGCGCCGACGCCTCGGCGGCGGCCGGCGTCCTGTCGCGCCGTCGCTCCGCACGCGACTTGCGGCGCGGGCGTCCGACGTCGCTGCCTTGCTCCGAGGCACGAGCGCTCGCGCCGTCCGAGGACTGGTCCGGCGCGGGCGTGGTCTCGACCGCGTGCTCGTCGCTCGACGGTGCCACGGGGGCGAGCGTGTCGATGCCGCCCTGCGCGACGCGCTCGAGGACGTCGCTCGTGAGCAGAGGCGTGCGCTCGCGCGTGCCCTCGGTCGGCGCGTCCGGCTCGGGGGTGGCGCCGAAGAAGGCGCTCCCCACGCCGGGCGAGGCCCAGCTCTCCCGGTGATCGCAGAGGTCGGGGGCGGGTGTGTCCGCCGCGGCGCCGACACCGGCGCTCGCCACCGACCCGTCGGCTCCGGACGCGGTCGCGTCGCCCGCCGCCGCGCCGGAGAGGATGGCGAGCTCGCGCGCCACGGCGTCGGGGAGCAGATCGGTGCCGGCGCGATCGACGACCGCCCGGACGGCGCCGCGCAGCGCCGCGTCGGCGAGCACGGTCTCGAGCAGCTGCGCGGTCGCACGGCCCTGCTGGACGAGCTCGACGGGCGCGGCCCCCGCGGCGAGGACGCGCAGGATGCCGCGCGCCGGCTCCGGCGTCGCCTCGAGGTAGGCACCATAGGCCGCTTCGTCGAGCCGGACGGCGGCGATCCGGGCGAGCCGGACGCCGCACAGCAGCCCCTGGGCAGCGCGGGCGCCCGCCGCGGCCGTCGCGACCTGCTCGGCGAGGCTGCCTTCGAGCTCGGGCGCCACCTCGTCGTGCGTGTCGCACAGGCCGAAGCGCCCGGTGCGCACGCCGAGCGCGGCCGAGAGCACGGCGGCGCCGCGCTCCTCGCGACCGTCGCTCGCCACGCGGCCCGCCGCCACCGGACGGCCGCCGCGGAGCTCGATCTCGTAGAGGTAGTGAGCGTCGCGCACGCTGAGGCGCGCGTCGGGCCGCGCCGCCGCCGCGAAGCGCAAGAGCGAGTGCGTGGTGAGCCCGTCGAGGCGACCGCGCACCTCGCCGGGCAGAGCGAGGCGTGCCGCCACGCGGCGCCGCGGTCGCACGAGCTCGCGCACCCGTCGCAGCACGGTCGAGGCGCTGGCCTCCTTGCGGAGGTACCCGTCGGCCGCGGCGCCGAGCTCGCGCGCGCGGTCGAGGAGGTCGTCCTTCCACGACAGGAGCACGAACGGCACGTCGCAGAGCAAGAGATCGCGCTTGAGCGCGCGGCACAGCGCGAGCCCGCCCATGCCAGGCATGAGCACGTCCGCCAGCACGACGTCGGGACCCTGGCGGTAGGCGAGCGCGAGCGCACGCAGGCCGTCGAAGGCCTCCGACACCTCCGCCCCGCTCTGCCGCAGCAGACCCGCGAGGAACCAGTTGACCGCGAGGTCGTCGTCGGCGACCAGCACACCGAGACCGGCGAGCGCCTCCTCCGGCGCGCCGCGCACCTCCCCGGGCCCGCCGGCGCGCCCTGCCTGCTTGCGCTCGACGGCGGCGTCCACCCAGGGCGCCGCGGGCACGGCGGACACCGGCCCGAGCGGCGAGAAGCGGACGGCGCCGCGGCTCTTGGCCGTGACGTGCTCGCGGATGCGCCCGACGGCGCCCCACAGGGCGGTCAGGATCTCCGTGCCCTCGCCCATGTCCACGGCGCGCTTTCGGCCCCGCTCCTCGGCGGCGTCGCCGAGACCGCGCTGCAGCTCCTCGGCGAGGCGCGCGCCGAGCTCGTCGACGCTGAGCTTGCCGATCGGCTGGTGCGCCGGGTCGGCCGACGCCGGAGCGAGGTCGCGACAGGCGCGGCGCAGGGCCCGCGCCGACACCGGCTTCGGCAGGGCGCGCGCCACCCCGAGCGCGAGGAACGGCGCGGCCTGCTCGCTGTGGCGCCACGCCCCGAGCACGACCACGGGCACGTCCTTCGTGAGCGCGCCCCGGCGCAGCCCGGCGACGAGCTCGCGCGCGCCCGGCAGATCGGCGTCCACGACGATGACGTCCGCCCCGAGGGCGGGAGCGAGCTCCGCACCGAGCGCCGCGTCGTCGGTGTGCTCGACGTCGAAGAGCGGGGTCGAACGCTCGTCGCGACTCGCCTCGAGCGCGGTCGCGTGGGCCTTCGCACCGATGACGAGGACGGCGCGGGCGTGCTTGTCGCCCCGCGCCTCGAGCGCGAGCGGTCCCGAGGGCGTGAGCTCCTCGAGGCGCAGGGTCTCCATCAGGCCCTCGATGCGCGCCAGGATCTCGACGAGCGCGGCCTCGTCGAGCACACCGAGCACGGCGGACGCCCCCACCACCGCCTCGGCCTCCGAGAAGCACGCCGCGAGCTCGGGCGCCTCGCACGCCCCGGCGCGGGCCGTGAGCGCGCGGAGCCGGCTGCCGAGGGTGTCGCGGAGCAGCGCCTGGCCGGGGTCGGCGCCGAGGCGGATGGCGTCGGCGCGCAGGGCGGGCAGCGCGGCGTCGACCTCTTCGACGAAGAGCTCGGGGGCGTCGAGCGACTCGTGCGACGTGGTGCGAGGGGGACTTGCCCCACCCGTCGACTCCGGCGAGACGGCAAAAGCCTGCGCAGCGAGCTCCATCGGCATGGCCGAGCCGTTATCACAGCCACCCGAGCTGGCTAACTTTACGGCAGGCGCGCGGACGCGCCCGACGGCGCCGCGACCGACGGGCGGCCCGTCAGTAGTAGACGTGCAGCGTGTAGTTGCCGGAGTCGCCCTGATTGCCGGTCACGATGACGTGGAAGGGCTGGCCGGCCGTCACCGGGTAGGTGGTGCTGAAGTTCGCGTTGCTGCAGAACGGGTCGGTGCTGTTCGGGACGTAGCCGCAGCCGTCGCGCACGACGAGGATCATGGCGTAGTCGCCGGTGAGGTCGATGTTCACCGTGCCGCTCTGGCTCGGCGTGAAGCGGTAGGCCATGTCCGGAGCCGAGACACCGCCGCACGAGCCGCGCGTGATGTTGGCCTGGCCGGCCGTCGCGGCGGCGATCCAGATGCCCGGCGGCGCGAGATCCACCTGGACGCCCGTCGGGCACTGGTTCGCCTGGCCCTCGGTGAAGCAGATGGCGGAGCAGCCGTCGCCCGACACCGTGCCGCTGTCCTCGCAGCTCTCCCCCGCCTCGAGCGTGCCGTTGCCGCAGGTGAGCGAGCCCTGCCCGCCGGAGCCTCCGGTGCCGCCCGCGCCACCCGTCCCCGCTCCGCCCGCGCCGCCGGTCCCGCCGGCCCCGCCGGTGGGGACACCGCCCGTGCCGCCGGTCGCGCCGCCCGAGCCACCGACGGCCCCCGTGCCGCCGGCGCCGCCCGTCGCCGTCGAGCTCGTCGTCGAGCTCGTCGTCGAGCTCGTCGTCCCACCCGTTCCCGAGACCGAGAACTGGTCGAAGTCGTTGGTGCAGTTCGCCACGAGCACGCCCGCGGCGGGCGCGAGCGCAAGGGCGGCCAGCGTGAGGAATCGAGGTGTTCGGTCCACGGTGCCGTCTAGACTAGAGGCAAGCGCCGACTTCCGCCACAGTCCTGCGCCGAGCGGCGCACGCCGAGCTCCTCGGTGACTCCCCACCCAGACGTGGCCGAGCCCACCCGAGATCTCGGAGGCTCGGCTCGCTCCGCTTCAGGCCACGGCGGTCGCTCAGTAGTACACGTGCAGCGTGAAGGCGCCCGAGTCGCCCTGGAAGCCGCTCACGATGACGTGAAAGGGCTGGCCCGCCACGGCCGGGTACGTCGCAGTGAAGTTCGCATCGCTGCAGAACGGGTCCGTGGAGCCCCCGACGAACTGGCAGACGCCCCGCACGACGAGGACCGGGTCGAAGTTGCCCGCCGGCACGAGGTCGATGTGGACCGTGCCGCTCTGGCTGGGCGTGAGCTCGTAGGCGAGGTCGGGTGCGGAGTTGCCGCCACACGAGCCGCGCGTCACGTCGTTCTGGCCGGCGGTCGAGTCGGTGAGCCAGATGCCCGGGGGGCTGAGGTCGATGCCGACGCCCGTCGGGCACTGGTTGGGTTGCCCCTCGGTCGTGCAGCTGCCCGAGCATCCGTCGCCCGCCACCGTGTCGCCGTCGTCGCAGCTCTCGGTGCCACCGAGCACGCCGTCGCCACAGCCGCCGGGTGAGCCACCGCCGCCGCCCGTGGCACCGGAGCCCCCGCCGCCGTTCGAGCTCGTGCTCGAGCTCGTGCTCGTGCTCGACGCGGTCGTGCCGCCGGTCCCCGCGACGGAGAACTGGTCGAAGTCGTTCGTGCACGCGGCTGCGCCCACGGCGGGAGCGAGCACGAGCGCGGCCATGCTGAAGATTCTGGCTGCAGGCACGGTGGTACTCCCAGCCTAGAGCGAAGCGGCGCTTCGCACCACTGTCCTCGCGAAGGGGCCGCGCGCCCGCGTGCATCGGCTCGCGGCTTGAGGCAGCATGGCCCCATGAGGCCCCGCCCCTGCGCGCTCGTCGCCGCCGTGGCCGCCATCGCGCTCGCGAGCGCGCTCGGCGGGTGCGCGCCCCCCGAGACCCCGAAGGTGTCGCTGCCGCGCGCGGATCTGCGGCAGGCGTTCCTCGAGGCCATGCGCAACGAGGCGCGGGACCCGCTGGCCGCCTACGGCTACCTCGAGGCGGTCGAGCTCGCGGTCGAGCAATCGGACGAGCCCTGGGCGTTCGCGACGCTCGTGGCCTCGCTCGACGCCCTCGTGTCGCGCAGCTCCCCGAGCATGACGGGCGGCGTCGAGCACGTGGTCGCCTACCGCTCCAACGAGGTGCTGATCGAGACGGTGCGCCGCTTGAAGGGCGCCTGGAAGGCCGCCTCCGCGGCCGGGCCGCTCTACCGATCGATGATCGCCACGAGCCTGCACGAGCTGGCGCTGCGCGTGGGGAACGTGCGCGCCGCCCGCCGCTGGCGCGCGCGCGCGGGCTGCGCGCCCGAGGCGAGCGTGGTCGGCCCCCTCGACGAGGAGCCGCTCGCGGGCCTCGCCCGCCCGGCGCCGCTCCCGGCGCAGGGGCCGATGCCCGAGCGCACGCGCGGCGTCCCGCCCTTCGCCGCAGAGCTCCGTCCCGAGCGCGTCGAGGCGAATGCCTGCGCCATCGACGTGAGCCAGCCGAGCCCGCTCCGGGGCCTGTACGCTCTCGCGCTCGACCTCGAGGTGCCGGAGAGCGGCCGGGTCTGGGTGCTCTGGAGCTCGACCACCGCGGCCGAGGTGGAGCTCGCCGGCGCGCCGCTCCTGTCGCGCAGCCACGCCGCCGGCGGCGACGCGGTGACCCTCGTCGCCAGCGCGCGCCTCACGCCGGGCACGGCCCGCCTCGTGGCGCGAGTGGCGAACGGCGACGGCAGCGCGCAGGTCGCGGTGCGGGTGCTCGCCGACGACGGCACGCCCGTCCCCACGCACGCCCCACGCGGCGGCGACGAGGCCCAGGCGACCCCGGCCCTCGAGCCGGCACCGGGGCCGGGCCCGGGCCCGACGCTCGTGCCGGGCGTGCTCGCGCTCGGACCGAGCCACGGCGCTCCGCCCGGAGCGCTCGACGACGAGCGGGCCTTCGTGCTCGGGGCCGCGACCCTGCTCGGGCTCGGCCAGCCGCGCCTCGCCTACGAGCTGCTCGAGGGTCCGGGCGCGCCCCCGCGTGCCGGCGGCGACGCGATGGTGGATCTGCTGCGCATCCGCGCCATCCAGCAGGCGGCCGAGCTGCCGCACAGCCAGGCGCTCATCGAGGTCTCGGCGGCTGCCGAGCGCGTGCTCGAGCGCTGTCCGAAGTGCTGGGAGGCGCGCCTGGTGCGCGCGGCGGCGGCCCACGAGCGGAGCGGCCACAGCGTGGGGGCCTACGCCGCGCTGCGCTCGCTCGGCGTGAGCGCGACCCGGCCGGCGGGCGCCGACACCGCCCCCGCCGCCGAGCCGGCAGAGAGCGCGGCGCCACCCGGCGTGGCGGGCGCAGCCGAGGCGGCGGAGGACGGCCCGCGAGGCTGGACCGAGGAGCTCGACGTGCTCGGGCTCGGCTACGTGGCCGCGCTCGCCCACCGCTCCGGTCTCGACGACGTCGCGGCGCGCGCCTTCGCCGCGCTCGCCAGGAAGACTCCCGGCTCGCCGATGCTCGCCGACGTCGACGCCCTCGTGCACGAGCGCGTGGGCGACGACGCGGTCGACGCGGCCTGCTCCGGCGGCACGAGCCGCGGCGGGATGCGCTGTCTGTCGGCCTACAGCGACCGCGGCGATTTCGACCAGGCCCTGCGCGAGGTCGAGCGCCTGCGCGCGCTGCGCGGCACGCGCGACTACCTGAAGGAGACCGAGCTCCGCATCCTGCTCGAGCAGGGCCGCGTGGACGACGCGCTCGCGATCTACCGCAGCCTGCCCCCGGGGCGGCGCTCGCTCGCCGTCCTCGGGGTCGGCTTCGGCACGCCGCTCGCAGCCGAGGTGAAGGCCCACTTCGCGCGCGACATGCGGCGGGCACGCGACGCACCGTTCGCCTTCGAGCCGCTCGCGCGCCTGCTCGGCGTCGTGCCGGACCGCGCGGCGGAGCTCGAGGCGACCGGCAAGGCGCTCGTGCGCGCCGACCGCGCGAACGCTTTCCTGCCCGGCGCCGCGACGGCGATCCTGCGCCACGTCGAGGACTACGACCTCGACGCGACCGGCCTCCTGCGCTTCTGGATCTACGATCTCCGGCGCGTGAGCAGCACCACCGACGTCGCGAGCGGTACGGGCGCGGGCCACCCGATGATCACCGGCAGGGCCACCGAGCGCACCGTGCGCCGCCGCATCCACAAGGCCGACGGGCGCGTGCTCGACCCCGACCCCGAGGCGACGGCCACCGGCGGCCAGGGGCACACCGAGCTGTCGCAGCTCGAGGCGGGCGACTACGTGGAGGAGCTCCTCACGGGCTGGGCCATGCCGGACGACTCGGGGCAGCTCGTGGTCGACACCGCCGACCTCCTGCCCATGCGGCGCAGCGTGCGCGAGGCCGAGATTCGCTTCGCGCGGCCGAGCGCGCTCGGGCTCGCGCTCTGGACGCACGCCCTGCTCGGCACCGGCACGAGTGCCGAAGCGAGCGGCCGCACGACGACGCTGTGGCGCCTCGCCAACCAGCCCCCGCGCCGCATGGAGGAGGGGGTGCCGGCCCTCGAGCAGCGCGTCGGCCTGTCGTTCGGCACCGAGTCGTGGGCGCGCATGGCTCGCGCCATCGCCGACAAGCTCGCGGCGCTCGACGACCGCGACCCGCTCGCGAGCCACAACTTCCTCGCGCGCTGGCTCGCCACCGAGGCGTTCGGCGGCGAGCCGTCGTCGGCGGGCGCCCGCGAGCGGCTCGCCCGCGTGGTCGCCGCGGTCGGGCACGCGATCCCGAAGCCCGACGGCGACGCCCTGGCGGATTTCGCCGCCGTCCTCGGGGGCAGCTCGCGCCAGGAGGGCGCGCGCTACTACCTCGAGCAGGGCACGGGCAGCCGCACCTGGGTCGTCTACCGCGCCCTCGCGGAGCTCGGCATTCCGGCCGTCATCGCCGTCGCCGAGACCAGCCCCTTCTCCGCCGCGCCCGGCTTCCCGCCGCGCGCCGGCCGCTTCCGCCACCCGCTCGTGCGTGCGACCGTCGACGGGGCCGAGCTCTGGGTGGACGCCGACGTCGACGGTCCACCGCTGCCGCCGGGCACGGTGTCGAACGAGCTGCGCGGGCGCCAGGCGCTCCTGACGACGGGCGAGCTCGTGACGGTCGAGAGCGCCGGCGGCGACGACGGCGACGAGGTCGACGTGCGGCTCGTCGTGGACGACAAGGGCGACGCGACCGGCACCTTCGCCGCCGTCCTGCGCGGGCGCGCCGCGCAGAAGCTGAGCGAGGCCTTCGAGACCGTGGTGGGCACCGGCAAGGACGAG
Organism: Polyangiaceae bacterium; assembly: GCA_020848455.1. Lineage (GTDB taxonomy): Bacteria > Myxococcota_A > Polyangia > Polyangiales > Polyangiaceae > JACRDA01. The sequence goes on along the minus strand of JADLAB010000278.1, from coordinate 15,134 downwards.
CTCTTGCGCAACGTGGTCCTCGGCTGGCTGCCCTGGGCCGACGTGCGCTCGGTGAGCCTGTCGTCGGCGCCGGGAGCGTGGGAGATCGCGCTCCGGGCCGACCTCGGCGTGCCCGGCTTCGCGCGCCCCGAGGGCCTCGCCGCGCCCGGCCCGCGCGCCCCCGGCAAGCCCGACCCGGCACCCGCGAGCTTCACCCTGCCCGGCGTGGAGCCGTTCCACGCCGTCTTCCCGCGCGCCGTCGCGACCACGCTCGGCGCGCGCTACACGGCGCAGCCCGGGCGCACGACCGCCATCGCCATCGACACGCCGCAGCTCTTCCACGTGCGGCGGCGGGTCGAGCTGCCGGCCGGCTTCAAGGTCGTGCGCGAGCCCCCGCCCTTCTTGCTCGCGGCGCCCGAGATGCAGGCGCGGCGCACGCTCACCGTGCGCGACGGCGCCGTCGAGGAGGACTTCGTGCTCAACCTGCCCGTCGGCAGCGTGCAGCCCGACGCGCTCCCGGGCTTCACGGGCCACGTGCGCGCGGTCGACGAGGGGTTCCTCTACGGGATCCGGATCGCGCGCTGAGCAGAGCTCGCGCGGCACGCCCGGTCACCGCGCGCGCTTCGGCGCGGGCTTCGACCTCTGCTTCGGCGCGCCGGCAGGCTTCGCCGGGGCGCCGCCCGCGAGCGTCTTCCTGTAGCGCTGCTTGCCCTTGGGGCGCGCCTCGGCGAGCTCGAAGCCGGCGGCCTCGAACATGCTCGCGACACCGGTCCAGGCGAAGGCGGCCGGAATGCGGCCGGCGAGCTTGACGGGATAGCCCTCCGCGATCTCGCAGCCGCGTGCCCGGAGCGCGCGCTCGGCCGCGGCGAGGAGCGCGCTCGCGACGCCCTTGCCGCGCCAGCCCGACTTGATGAAGAAGCACGGCAGCGACCACACGCGCTCGGCGTCGTCGACGCGCAGGCTCGGAGCCCGATCGAGCTTCGCGAGCTCGACCCGCCGCTCGAAGGCGCACCAGCCGACCGGCACCTCGTCCGCGAAGGCGAGCACCCCGTGGACCTGGCCCGCGCGCACCAGCGCCTCCAGCCTGGCGCGCGCGCGCTCGCCCTTGACGTCCTCGAAGCGCTCCTTCGGACCGATGCGCCAGTACATGCACCAGCAGCCGCCGCACGCGCCATTCGAGCCGAAGAGCGCCACGAGCTCGGGCCAGAGCTCGGGGGTGAGCTCGCGAAGGACGAGAGCCGGCTCTTCGTTCATCGCGTCATTCTAGCGCTCACGGCGGGCGGGCGGTCCAGGCCCGCGCGGGCGCTCAGGGCTCGACGGCGCCCGCGGTGCAGCTCGCGGTGTCGCGCGGCTCGCCCCGCTGATCGGTCGGCGGGCAATCGGCGGCGGCGCCGATGGCGGGACTGCCGGCGCCCGGCAGGATGGTGCGCGTCGGCCCACCATTGTCGGCGAGCGGGCCGAGCAGCGGGTCGGCGAAGAGGATGTCGGCCGTGCACGGGAGCTCGTCCTGGCCGCCCTCGTTCGCGGCGGGCCACTGCAGGTTCCCGCCGCCGCTCGGGTGCGTGAAGTTGCAGCTCGTGTTCTCCCAGACGAACACCTTGGTGTTGTCGGCGAGGATGCTGTTGTCGATGGTGAGCCCGTCGCCCCCCGCGATGGCGGAGGCGAAGGACGCGGCGCCGGTGTTGCCGTTGCGCGCGATGGTCACCTGGGAGAGCGTGCCGACGACGGCGGCGCTCACGGCCATGCCGGCCCCGAGGCTCGAGCGCGCCTGGTTCTCGGCCACGGTCACGTTGGTCATCGCGAGCGAGGTGACGCCCGGGTTGTGCCACACGAACAGGCCGCCCGCGCTCGTCGCGACGTTGCCCGCCACGGTGCTGTTCGTGAGCGCGATCTGCAGTCCCTGCAGGTAGAGCCCGCCCGCCTGGCTCGAACCGTTGTCGGCGATGGTGTTGCCCGCCACCTCGGTGCGGTCGATGGTCATGGGCCCGACGCCGTTGTTCGAGACGCGGAACAGGCCGCCGCCGGCCGCGTTCGCCGTGTTGTTCGACAGGATGCTGCCGCACACGAGCTCGCTCTGGTCGACGCCGTCGCTGTACACGGCGCCCCCGTTGCCGCCGTTGCCCGGGTTGCCGTCTTGCCCGGTCGCCTGGTTGAGCGTGAGGCTCGAGTTGACGATCTGGAGCTGCGCGTGCAGGACGCCCACCGCCCCGCCGCTCGAGCAGCGGTTGTCGTAGAAGGTGCTGCCGACGATGATCGTCTCGCCGACCCCGAGCGAGTAGATGGCGCCCCCTGCCACGTCCTGCCCGACGGCCGGCCCCACGTTGCCGTGGAAGGTGCAGTCGACGACCGTGAGGCTGCCTCCGTCGCGGAAGATGCCGGCGCCCCCCGATTCGACGGCGCTGCCCGGCAGATCGCCCGTGTAGCCGTCGACGATGGCGAGGTGCTGCACGGTGAGCCGCGGGGTCGTGAGCTCGAAGGAGGAAGAGAGCTCGAGGACGCGCGTCGTGCCGCCCCCGCTCAGCGTGACGGTGCCGCCGCCGTCGATGACGAGATCGCGGGCCACGACCTTGGGCGCGGTGACGGTGAGGGTCGCGGGCGCTGCGCCGCAGTCGAACACGATGGCGTGGACGGCCGGATCGGCGAGGGCCTCGTCGAGCGCCACCTCGGTGCAGCCGGCCGGCGTGCCGTCGCCGACGACGCGCGCGCCCGTCGTGTCGGCCGCCGTCGCCGGCACCTCGCACTCGGTGGGCGGCAAGGGGATGCCACCGCTCCCGCCCGTGCCACCGCCCGCCCCCGTCGCGCCGCTGCCGCCCGTGCCGCTCGATCCGGCGCTCGCGCCGGAGCCGCTCGTCCCGCCGGTGCCGGCGTCGTCCGGGCTCGACCCGCACGCCGCCACCCCGAGCGCGCCGAGCGCCAGCCCGCCGACCATGAGGAGCTCGAAGCCGCGCCGCCGATCCCCCGCCTCGCGTGTCGCCATGACCCGAGGATAGGCCGAAGCGCACCGCGATCGAAGCCCGGCGCACGCGCCCCGCCGGGCACCGTCAGTGCAAGAGCGCCGGCCACCAGCCCCGACGCGCGCCGGACAGGATGCGCGCCACGAGGGGCGTGAAGCCGAGCCCCGCGCGCTCGGCGGCGGCCGGGAAGCCCGCGCCGGGCGTGAGGCACGGGTTGGCGTTCACCTCGAGAATGAACGGCCGGCCCGCCGCGTCCACGCGGAAGTCGACGCGCGCGTAGCCGCCGAGCCCGAACACCTGCCAGGTGCGGAGCGCGAGCGCCCCGAGCTCGCGGACGAGGGCGGCGTCCTCGGCCGGGAGGTCGAAGGTGCGGCTGGTGTGGTGGTACTCGAAGGCGCTCTCTTCCCACTTCGCCGCGTAGCCCATGATCCGCGGCTTGTCGGGCGGGTAGTCGACGAAGCGCATCTCGGCGACGGGCAGCACCTCGGGACCCCGCGGCCCCTCGACCACCGAGAGGTTGAACTCGCGCCCGTCGACGTAGCCCTCGACGAAGCCTTCGCCGCCGAAGCCGACCGCGAGGCGGCCGTACGCGGCCTCGAGATCCGCCTCCGAGCTCGCGGGCACGATCGAGGCGTCCGACAGGCCGATGGAGGCGTGGTCCCAGAGGCTCTTGACGATGACCGACCCCGTCCCCACGAGCGAGGCGAGGTTGCCGGGGACCGCGAAGGCAGGCGTGGGCAGGCCGGCCGCCCGCATCAGACCCTTGGCGAGCAGCTTGTGCGAGCTGACGAACAGGGCCTCCGAGGGGCAGCCGGTGTAGGGCAGCCCGAGCGCGTCGAGCAGGCCCGGCACCACGTGCAGCAGGCGCCCGTGCCCGCCGAGCGCCTCGACGAGATTGAAGACGAGCTCGGGCCGCTCGTCGACGAGCGAGCGCGCGACCCGCTCGAGATCGAGCGCGCAGGGGAGCTCGCGCACCTCGTGGCCGAGCTCACCGAGCGCTCGCACCACCGCGTCGCGCTGATCGAGCACGTCGCGCTCGTCGGGGGTGTCACCGGTGACGGCGTTGTAGAGGACGGCGATGCGCACGGCTCGCGCATAGCCCGGAGCGCGCGTGGAGGGAAAGCCGTTCGCGCGCGCGACCTAGAGGCCGTGGCGCCGCGCCGCCGAGGCGACGATGCGCGCCACGAGCGCGGGAAAGTCGAGGCCGTGCTCGGCGCACAGGATCGGCAGGTCCGAGATGGTCGGGTGCAGGCCGGCGAGCGGGTTGCACTCGATGAACTCCACCCGGCCCGCGGCGTCGGCGCGCACGTCGATGCGCCCCGCGTCGCGGCAGCCGAGCGCCTTCCAGGCCCCGAGCGCCACCGCCGCGGCCTCGGCGGCCATCGGGTCGTCGGCGGGCCGCGGGAAGGCGTAGGTCACCCGGTTCTGGTAGTCCTTCTTGTTCGTGAAGCCGTACCCGCCCCCGGTGGCGGTCGGCAGGAGCTTCACCTCCATCACGCCGACGGCCTCGGCCGCGCGCCCCGTCCCGAGGATGCCGACCGTGAACTCCCGCCCGGACAGGAAGGTCTCGAGCAGGACGGGCTGCCGGAAGCGCAGGAGCAGGTCCGCGACCGTGGGCGCGAGGTCCTCCTGCCGGCGCACGAGCGAGGTCGCGCCGATGCCCTTGCCGCTGCCCTCGGCGATGGGCTTGGCGAAGATCGGCAGGGGCAGGCTCACCGCGCCGAGCTCGTCGACGTCCTCGACCTCGGCGAAATCGGGCGTCGGCACGCCGGCCGAGCGCACCACGCGCTTCGTCATGCCCTTGTGCAGCGTGAGCGCCAGGACGAGCGGCTCGCTGAAGGTGTACGGGATGCCCCAGGCGTCGAGCAGGCACGGCACCTGAGCCTCGCGACCGATGCCGTGCACGCCCTCGGCGATGTTGAAGACGAGATCCCAGCGGTCGCCCGCGACGAGCCGCGCCGCCAGGGCCCTGACGTGGCCGATGCGGTCGGTCGTGTGGCCGAGAGCCCGCACCGCGGCCTCGAGCGCGTCGATGGTGTCGGGGCGGTCGAACTCGGCCGCCGCCTCCGCGCTGAAACCCTGGGCCAGGTAGTCGCTCTCGAGGTCGTAGGTCAGTCCGACGCGCATGCTCGCGCCTCCGTTCGAGTCGAGCCTAGGTAGGGGGGTGCCGCCGCGCGCCGGGCGGCGCGAGGCGGCTCCGGCGTCGCTCAGTCGCGCGCGACCGGCAAGCGGCGCAGGTGGAGCTTGCGCGCGGTGTCCGGCGGCGGGTCCGGGTAGCGGTAGACCTTGCCCTCGAAGTTCTGGAGCATCACGTCGTCCCCCTCGCGGCCGAGCACGTAGTCGGTCTGGATGGGGATCTTGCCGCCGCCGCCGGGGGCGTCGATGACGTAGGTCGGCAGCGCGTAGCCCGTGGTGTGGCCCCGCAGCTTGCGCATGAGCTCCATGCCCTCCGACACCGTGGTGCGGAAGTGCGCGGAGCCGGAGATCGGGTCGCACTGGTAGAGGTAGTACGGCCGGACGCGCATCTGCAGCAAGCGGTGCAGGAGCGTGCGCATCGTGTCGACGTCGTCGTTCACCCCCTTCAGCAGCACCGTCTGCGAGCCGAGCGGGATGCCGGCGTCGGACAGGCGCGCGCAGGCGCGCGTGGCCTCGACCGTGCACTCGTCCGGGTGCAGGAAGTGCACGCTCATCCACAGCGGGTGGTGCTTCTTCAGCATCTTCACGAGCGTGGGCGTGATGCGCTGCGGCAGCACCGCCGGCATCTTGGTGCCGATGCGCAGGAACTCGACGTGCGGGATCGCACGCAGCTCGCCGAGCACCCAGTCGAGCTTGTCCTCCGACAGGGCGAGCGGGTCGCCGCCGGAGATGAGCACGTCGCGGATGGTCGGGGTGCGGCGCACGTAGTCGATCGCCGCCACGAGCCGGTCCTCCTTGGGCGCGAGCTCGCCCGTGCCGACCACGCGCGAGCGCGTGCAGTAGCGGCAGTAGGTCGAGCAGAAGTCGAGCGCCAGAAAGAGGATGCGGTCCGGGTAGCGGTGGATGACGCCGGGCACCGGGCTGTGCGAGTCCTCGCCGAGCGGGTCGTCGGCCTCGCCGGGCACCCGCACGAACTCCTGCATGCTCGGAACCACCGTGCGGCGCAGGCCCTGCGTCGGGTCCGTGCGGGACAGGAGGCTCATGTAGTAGGGCGTGACGCCCATGGGCAGGAGCGACCCGGCCTCGATGATCGCGCGGCGCTCGTCCTTGCTGAGGACGAGAAAGCGCTCCATCTGGGCGAGGGTGCGGATGCGGTGGCGGCTCTGCCAGCGCCAGTCGTTCCACTCGAGGTCGGTCACCTCGGGGTAGAAGGCGCGGCGGAAATCGCGGGCGGCCGGGCTCTGACGGGGACCCCGGCGGTGCGGGGGGAAGAAAGTGGAGAAAGTCTGTGGACGGGCTGTGGAGGCAGGAACGACGTTGGAGTCCGGCGGTTCGTCGTCTGCTTCCTCGCTGGGAAGCGGCGGCGCCGCAGCGGCGGCGTCGCTAATGGTGCTCACCTGGCTCATGACGGTGTCGACCTCGGTCGATGGAGGCGGAGAGGTTGAAGTTCGTCCGGGCGGCGCGGAGGCGAGCCAACCGAGCACCTCGCGGGACGCGCACGACGGTTCCCCTCCGCCGCCATCCCGACGATCCAGCGCTCGACCCAGCCCACGTCTCCATCGTCACCCTCCAACTCACGCAGTCGCGACTGCGCCAAAGATGTGTGCTTCGGCGAAGTCGCGCAAGGAAGACCGGCCCACCCCGGTCACCGGCGAGGGAGGTGCCGCATCACCGCGACCGCCCCCCACCGCGGAGACCCGACACGCTGGCGACTCGTCGGAGGGGCCACCCTGCGGCCGCGTGACTGGCGCGGGGGCCGGCTCCGTCGCATCGACTGGCGTGCTGCGTCTCAAAGGAGATGTCGCGAATAAGGGGGGAACCGGAAACGGAAGTCAATGCCGTTTCGATGTCGCCCGGTTGCTTTTCGGTGCCGCACCACGACCCGACGCGCGCGAACCGCGCGCCTCGCACACGCGGCCACCGAGCCCCGCGACGTCGACCCCCGCGCCCGACGCGGAGTGGGCCCAACGCGTGGTGCGGGGCTAGATTGCCGTCGTGGCGCGGGGCAAGCACAAGGGCAAGAGCGGGGGTGCGGCCGCGGACGGCAGGGCCGGACGGCGCCGCCGTGCGGAGCGCGGCGGCGGGGGCGAGCGCGAGCAGGCCCCTCTCTCGACGCGGCGCAGCGCCATCCCGACGGGCGAGCCGCACCCCGGCGCGTCGCCCGGCACGCTGCTCATCGGCGCCGGTCCGAAGCCGAAGATCATGGTCATCGACTACGGGCCCGACGTGCTCCACGAGCGGGAGGTGCACGACGTCGAGGACGTGGTGCGCTACCTCGAGGACGACAAGCCGACCATCACCTGGGTCGACGTGCGCGGCATCAGCGATCGGGCGACCTTCGAGCGGCTCGGGGAGATCTTCGCGATCCACCCCCTCGCGCTCGAGGACATCGTCAACGTGCCGCAGCGGCCCCACACGGATCAGTACCCGGATCAGCAGGTGATGATCGCCCGCATGATCCAGCTCGACGAGACCGAGCACGTCGTCACCGAGCAGCTCGCCATCCTCTTCGGACGCGGCTGGGTGCTCACGGTCCAGGAGGAGGCGGCCCGCGACTGCCTCGAGAGCGTGCGCGACCGCATCCGCAAGGATCGCGCTCACATCCGCACGCTCGGGTCGGACTACCTCGCCTACGCCCTGCTCGACGCGGTGGTCGACGGCTTCTTCCCGGTGCTCGAGGTCTACGGCGAGCGGCTCGAGGATCTCGAGGCGGGGGCGGCCGAGGCCGAGCGGCGCATGTCGCACGAGATCCACGACGTCAAGCGCCAGCTCCTCACCATCCGCCGCGCCATCTGGCCCCAGCGCGACATGGTCAACGCGCTCCTGCGCGACGACAGCGAGCACGTGAGCGAGGCCGTGCGCGTCTACCTGCGCGACACCTACGACCACGCCGTCCAGGTCATGGACATCGTCGAGACCTACCGCGAGATCGCGAGCGGGCTCATGGACCTCTACCTGTCGGGCGTGTCGAACCGGATGAACGAGGTGATGAAGGTGCTCACCGTCATCTCGACCATCTTCATGCCGATCACCTTCATCGCCGGCGTCTACGGCATGAACTTCGACCCCGACTCCTCACCCCTCAACATGCCCGAGCTCAAGTGGCGCTGGGGCTACCTCGCGGCCCTCGCCGCGATGGTGGTCAGCGTGGTCGTGCTCGTCGTCTTCTACCGGCGCAAGGGCTGGATCGGGCGCCAGCGCTGAGGCGGGGGCTCACTCCCAGAGGTACGGGCAGCCCTCGGCCGGACAGAGCGGCGTGCACACGCCGTCGCTGCACTCGCCGCCCGGGCAGTCGGCCGGCACCTTGCAGGGCTTCGCGCAGTGCGTCCCGCCGGTGAGCACGAGGCCCTTCTTGCAGGGGCTCTGACACGGGTCGCTCGGCTTGCAGCGGCCGCCCATCACGCCGCCCGGCAGGTCGCAGAACTCGTAGGAGTCGCAGGCGAGCGGCTTCGCCCAGAAGTCGCACACGCCCTCGGGCGCGCATTTCCCGCCCGGGCAGTCGCCATCGGCCTGGCAGCGCTTGCTGCAGTAGCTGCCGTTCTTCTCGGGCGCGCGGCCCGCACCGCACGGGTTGCCGCACGCGCCGCTCGCGCCGCAGCGCACCCCCGGCGTGCCGTCCGCGAGCCGACAGCTCTGGACCTCGCAGTCGCTCGGCAGGGGCCAGCCGGCGGGCTTGCCCGACAGGCTCGCGGCGGGCTCGGGCGCCCGGGGCGGAGGGCTCGTCGGGGTGGCGAGGCTCGAGGCGGCCGGGGCGATCTTCGACCCGGTGCCGGCCGCGCTCGGCGCGGGCTTCGGGGCGGAGTGGACGCTCGCGGTCGTGGTCGTCGGGCTCGAGCTGCAGGCCGCGAGGATCGCGGACGCGAGGAGCCCGAGCGGGGTCATGCGGGTCGGCTGGCGCATGAGGACTCGCCTCGCACGGCCGCCGGCGCGGCTCAACTCGCGCGTGGCACCTTCTCGGCGGTCGCTCCGGCAGATAGGCTGGCCCCATGCGACGTATTCGGTGGCTAGGGGTCGGCGTCCTCGCGTGCTTCGCGGCGCTCGGGAGCTGCAGCGAGGACCAGCGTTCCGAGCTCCCGGTCGGCACGGGTGGCACGGGCGCGGTGGGCGGCGGCGCGACCGGCGGCAGCGGCGGCCAGATCGACCCCGGCACCGACGCCGACGGCGACACCATCACCGACGTACAGGAGGGCGCGCCCGGCGCCGACACGAACGGCGACGCCACGCCGGACTACCTCGACGACGACTCGGACGGAGACGGCCTCCCCGACGCGCTCGAGGCGGGCGATGCCGACCCCGGCACCTTGCCGGTCGACTCCGACCTCGACGGCACGCCGAACTTCCGCGACCCCGACAGCGACGACGACGGCCTCGCCGACGGGGACGAGGACCTCGATCACGACGGACAGCTCGATCCCGGCGAGAGCGACCCGACGAGCGCCGACACGGACGGCGACGGCGTCTCGGACCTCATCGAAGACGTGGCCGGCACCGATCCGCAGGATCCGGCCGACAACCCCGCGGCGCAGGGCAACTTCGTCTTCCTCGTGCCCTACCAGGGCCCGCCGACGCCGCCCGAGGACGTGCTCCGCTTCCGGACGAACATCCGCAAGGTGGACCTCTACTTCCTCGAGGACATCTCGGTGTCGATGGACCAGGAGCTGCTCGCGATCCACGACAACCTCGTCACGATGCTCGACGCGCTCACCTGCGACCCGGGCGAGACGCCGGCGTCGTGCGCGGCCGACTGCCCGGCGGGCTGCGGCGACGACAGCTGCACGCAGGGCGAGACCGTGACCAACTGCCCCCAGGACTGCTTCGGGACCTGCGGCGACGGCGCCTGCGTTGGCAACGAGAACGGCGCGACCTGCCCGGTCGACTGCGCGGCGAGCTGCGGCGACCGCGTCTGCGCCGCGGGCGAGACCGCCACGAGCTGCCCCTCGGACTGCACGGGCAGCTGCGGCGACGGCATCTGCCACGCGGGCGAGCAGGCCGCGGTCACGGCCTGCATCGAGGACATCCAGTCCGGCGCCGGCGTCTACGGCACCTCGTCGAGCGCGGCGGCGTGCGGCGGCAGTGCGTCGTGCGCAGCGGGCCAGAACGGCTCCTTCGCGTACCGCAACCTGCTCGACATCCAGCCGAGCGCCCTCGCGACGCAGGGCGTGCTGCCGACCGACTGCTGGGGCCAGCCGTGCTGGGAGCCCGGGCTCGCCGCCACCTTCTACGCCGTGACCGGCTGGGGCACCGCGACCGCGACCGCGGCCGGCTACACGCTGCCTCCGCTCGCGGTCGCCGACCCGCCCGGCTGCGCCGCCGGCTACCGCGGCTACCCGTGCTTCCGGCCCGACTCCTTGCCGATCCTCCTGCTCATCGGCGACGAGCCCTTCCGGCAATGCTACCTGCCGGCCGGTACGGGCCACGGCAGCTGCGCGAACGGCCCGTCGACCGCGATGACGCCGCGCGACTTCCACGAGGTGTCGGACGCCGTGAACGCCATGGGCGCGAAGATCATCGGCGTGCAGGGCGCCGGCGGCGGCGCCGAGCTCACCGCCGACTTCACGGCCCTCGCGACCGAGACGGGCTCCTTCGGTGCGGGCAACCAGCCGCTCGTCTACCAGGGCGCCGACGCGACGGCCGGCACGGCGATCGCGCAGGGCGTGCGCGATCTGGCCGCCGGTCTGCCGCTCGACATGCACGCCATGGCCGAGGACGATCCGGCCGACGCCGTCGACACGATCGCCGCCTTCGTCGACTACCTCGACACCTTCACGCCCGGCACGGCCGAGTGCATCGACTGGCCAAGCCGCTTCGACAACGAGCCCGACGGCCACGACGACGAGTTCCTCGGCGTGACGCCGGGCCTGCCCGTCTGCTGGAAGATCCACGTGAAGGGGAACACGACGGTGCCACCGACCGGCAGCGTGCAGGTCTTCGAGGCGAGGCTGAAGCTCAAGGGCAACGACGTCATCGACCTCGACACGCGCACCGTGTTCTTCGTCGTCCCGCCCGACGTCGCGATCCCGAACTGAAGGCGCCGGCGCACCTCCACCGGGGCGCGCTGACGCCCGTTGCGCACCCCCCACGCAGGCGCCACGCTAGCGACCATGTGCCACTGCATCACGCCCGAGGCCCTGCTCGCGGGGCTCGTGCGCCGCGTCGTCCTCGAGGGCTACACCCCGACGCGCGCCGATCTCGAGGCCCTCGAGCGCCTCGGTTGTGCGCGCCCGGCGCTCGATCAGCGCCTCGCGGCCCTCGCCGCGGCCGGAGCTCCCGCCGTGGCGCCCGAGCGCGGCGCTCCCTGAGCCGTCAGCACGACCAGCCCACCATCTGGCACACGCCCCCCCGGCACTGGCTGTCGATCTCGCCGTCGACGCAGGGGCGGAACTTCCCGGGCCGCTTCTGCTTGGCGCGCACCGGCACGACGCGATGACCGCTGCGCACGTAGCCACAGTCGGCGTCGCTCTGGCACTCGACCCGCTCGGCGTGGTCGAGCGTGCAGCGGGAGGCGCGACAGGCGCAGTAGGGCGAGCCCGGCTTGGCGGGCGGGAGCATCGGGTCCGCGTGCGGACCCGCGGGGATCGCGCGGCAGCGGCCGGTCGCGGTCTCGAGCCCGCACTCGTCGTCCTTGCGGCAGGGCTCCTCGGGCGCGGGCGCCGAGCGCACGAGCGTGCAGGAGTAGTCGAGGCAGCCGCAGGTCCCCGGCGGTGGCGACGTTTCCTCGCACGCGGGGCCCGGGGCCACGGCCGCCCCGCAGCGGGTCGGCATGCAGCGATCGTCCCAGCCGCACTCGGCGTCCTGGCCGCAAAAGACGCGCTTGAAGTCCGCCGCGGCCGAGAGGCTCGCGAGGGGCGGGGCCGCGCTCGAGGCGCTCGCGCTCGGCAGGGGCGCCGACGCGCTCGGCAGGGGCGCCGACGCCTCGGGCCCGACGGCGCTCGTCACGGCGGGCACGGTCGCGACCGGCGGCGGAGCGGAGGACGCGCCGCCGGCGACCTTGCTGTCGCGGCACGCGACGAGACCGAGCGCCAGAGCGCACGCGAGCGACGCGACGCACCCGACCCACGCGACCGACCCGACGCTCTGCATGGCTCCACCTCGTCATCCGGCGCCGCGCGCGGCCGAAACCGCGCCCGGCCACCCGGTGCCGATGCGATACTCGCGTCCATGCGGGGACTTCGTAAAGTGGCTGCGTGTGCGCTCGTCGTGTCGGCGTTCGGGAGCGGATGCACAGAGGAGGAGCTCGCCCCCCTGCCACCGGGCGGCCTGCCTGGGCCGCCCGAGTGGAACCGCGAGGTCACGCCCCCGAGCGACGACGCGGCGCGCGACGGGCGCGCCGCTTGCGCGTACGGCAAGGGCGCGCTTCCGGCCGAGACGCAGGGCGCCTCGTACCCGAACGGCGCCGAGATCCCCATCGACCACGTCCTCGTCGTCATGATGGAGAACCGCTCCTTCGACCACTACTTCCAGAAGCTCCCGGAGTACGGCCAGCCCGACGTCGACGTCGCGCCCGCGAGCTTCTCGAACCCGGACCCGAACGGCGTGCCGGTCCCCATCTACCACGAGAGCCACTACTGCATCGTCGACACGAACCACGAGTGGAAGGGCAGCCACGAGCAGGTGAACGACGGCGCCATGGACGGCTTCGTGCGCACGAACCACGGCTGGGGCACGCTCCCGCCGGGCGGCACCGAGACCCTGCGCGACGGCGCGCGCGCCATGGGCTACTTCGACGCGACGGATCTGCCCCTCTACTACTTTCTCGCGAACGAGTTCTCGATCGCCGACCGGTTCTTCTGCTCGCTGCAGGGGCCGACCTTTCCGAACCGGAGCTACCTCTACGCCGGCTCGTCGTTCGGCGTCACGGGGGGCGATCTGCCACCCGGCGACGCGACGACCGTCTTCGACTACCTCGAGGCGCGGCAGGTCGACTGGAAGGTCTACAAGAGCCCGAACGGCGCCCCGGGCTTCGCCACCTTCTTCACGCAGTACCTGAAGTACCAGGCCGACCACGTGCGCCTCACCGCCGATTTTCTCGCCGACGCCGCGGCCGGAACCCTGCCGAGCTTCGCCTTCATCGACCCGGGGCTCGGCGTCGTGTCGGGCAACTGGGACAACGACGACGAGCACCCGCCCGCCGATCCGCAGGTCGGGCAGCGCTTCGTCGGCACGCTCGTCGACGCGCTCGTGAAGAGCCCCGCGTGGTCGCGGACGGCCCTGTTCATCACCTACGACGAGCACGGCGGGCTCTACGACCACGTGGTGCCGCCCCCCGCGTGCAAGCCCGACGACCTCGAGCCCGCGCTCGCCGCCGGCGACCCCGCCGAGCACTTCGACGAGCTCGGCATGCGGGTGCCGCTCATCGTCGTGTCGCCCTACGCCAAGCAGCACCACGTGAGCCACGAGACCTACGACCTCACCTCGATCCTGCGCTTCATCGAGGCGCGCTTCGTGATGCCGGCGCTGACGGGCCGCGACGCCAACGCGCTCGCCCCCTGGGACATGTTCGACTTCGACCACCCGCCGCACCTCACGCCGCCCGCCCTGAGCGTGCCCGCGGTCGATCCCGCGAAGTACGCCGCGTGCGAGGCGACCTTCGGCGGGTGACCGGTGCGCTCGGGAGCGCGCGCCGAGTTGGCCGGGCTCCCGGGCGGGCGATAGAGTGGAGGCATGCAGTCCCGCGACGAGCTCGCCCTCGGCTTCGCGCTCGCCATCGCCCGGCCCCGCGAGGAGCCGGCCGAGGTGGCGCGCCGCGCCTACGATCTCGCCGAGGCGCTGCTCGCCGAGGGCGCCCGCCGCTCCGACGCGGACGAGGCAGCCGCCATCGCCGCGGAGGCGGAGCTCGCGCCGCGCGACGCGCCCGCGCTACCCGCCGGCGCCGCCCTGCTCGACGAGCCGCCGCCGTGGCTCGAGGAGGACTGGCCCCTCGCCGAGCCCGACGACGCGCTCCTCGCGGAGGCAGACGACGCCCACTTCCTCGAGCTCGCCTACGACCCGAGCTGGGACGTCGAGCCGCGCTGGCAGAGCGAGACGGGCGCACCCTCCGACGCCGCCTCGGCCCCCTCCGCGGGGCCCGGCCTGGCCCGCACCCGCGCCGAGCCGGCCACCCCCGACGGCAAGGTGCGCTCGGCCTGACAGGGCCCACCGGCGCGGCGGGCGCGTGATCCATGATGATGGAATCTAGTCCGTTATATCGAACACGCGCCTTGACAGACCGCGCGCCACACCGCACCCTGTCTCCCATGCGCACCGCGGCTTGCCCCTGTACCTGTCCCGCGCGGGTGGTGGGTGCGCCGCCGTAGCAGCCGGCCCCGGCAGCGCGCGTAGAGCCCGCCACCCGCTCTGGGTCGGCGGGCTCTCGCGTTTCTGGACCTGCGCGCACGGGCGCGCGAGCGGTGACTCACCGCGTGAAGGGCACTCGGCATGCGCATCGGCATCGTCGGCGGCGTCGGCCGCAACCAACCCCAGCTCTACGAGCTCGCGGCGCGCGCCGGCCACGTGCTCGAGGTCCACGACGGCGACGTCGGCGGGCGCGGCGCCGTGGCGCTCGCGGCGCTCGTCCGGCGCGCGGATCTCGTGGTCATCGCCATGGAGGTGAACAGCCACGGCGCGGTGCGCCTCGCGCGGCGGCTCTGCAAGAGCTCGGGCACGGCCGCGCTCGTGCTGCGCACGGCGAGCCCGGCCCGCGTCGCCGAGCTCCTCACCGGCGCGGCCGCGCCCGACGGGGCGCTCGCGGCGACCGGGTGACGCCGGCCGGACACGCGTCACGCGCTCGACGCTTCAGCGGACGCAAACGTGCGACGAGCAGTGCAGCCCGGAGCCCCCGCCGCAGTCCGAGTCGAAGTTGCAGCTGCCGTAGGGGCTGTTCGCGCAGCGCTGGTTGCTGCACTTCGCGCCGCCGCAGTCGGAGTCGAAGTTGCACTTGCCCACGGTCGGGATGCACGCGCCGGACTGGCACATCGTCCCGCTCGTACAATCGGAGTCGCGCTGACATCCTGCGCTCGGCGCGGCCCCGGAGCCCCAGGCGGTGGAGCTCGGAAAGCAGCCAGGATCGCTCCCCGAGGGTGCCGGCTG
>JADLAB010000277.1 GCA_020848455.1 Polyangiaceae bacterium | reverse complement strand
CTCGAGCTCACTCCGCGATCGCGTACTCCGGGCACACCTCGAAGCTCGCGAGACAGGGGAACGCGAGGCCGGCGAGCGCCTGCTGGATGCAGGCGGCGAGCGCCTCGGCGCCCGGCGTCGGCACGACCTCGACGACGTAGCCCTGCGCGTCGAGCACGATGGTGACCGGCGTGAAGTTGATGAGGCCGGAGCACGCGTTCCAGATGGCGTCCGCCATCTTCTGGCCGTCCGAGTACGCGCCGCCGTCCACCCATACGTCGAGCTGCGAGGGCGGCGGGGCGAAGCACGCGAGCGCCGCCCGCGCGTCGGCCTCCTCTGCCTGCGCCGCGGCGGTGGAGGGCGGCGTCGGGCAGGGTGTCACGGCGACGCCGCCGATCGTCCCGTAGGCCCAGAACGAGAACCCGACGCTCGGCGGCGTGCCGGGGGGCCACGTGACCGAGCCCGAGAAGCACGCGGCGTCGTCGGCGAGCGCCGCCTGCACGGCCGGGGTCGTCGCGACGGGTGGAGGCACGGGACAGGTGGCGCTGCCGCCGCTACCGCCCGTGCCGCTCGCGGCGCCCGCGCCGCCCGAGCCGTCGATGACGGCCTTGCCGCCGCACGCGGCCGTGCCGAGCACGAACGACACGACGCCGGCGGCCGCGCCGCGGAGCGGCGCGAACGGGCGCGCCGCGCCGGGCGCCTCCGCGAGCAAGTCGGCCTCGATGCGCTCGAGCTCGCGCTCGACCGCCGCGACGGGCGCCTGCAGCGCCGCGACGAGCGGTGCCGCCTCGGCGTAGCCGCCCCCGGCCAGCGCGAGCGCGAGCGCACGGCGGTACCCCTCGACGTAGAGCGCGTTGACGCGCGCCCGCACGGCGTCGAGCCGCGCGACGACGGGCGGCCGCACGCGCGCCGGGTGCAGGCGGCGCGCGAGCGACACGGCGAGGTAGGCGTCGTGGGTGCGGTACGCGACCGAGTAGTTCCAGAACGCCTCGCCGCGCAGCCGGCTGAAGATCTCCGCGAAGCCCTCCATGCGCGGGTCGTCGAAGCGATAGCCGTAGCGCAGCGGGTTGCCGACGAGGCGCCCCTCGGCGGCCAGCCGCTCCTGCAGGCGCGTGCCGTGGTAGGGCATCATGCGCGTCGCCTCGAAGACGCCGGCGGGGATGCGCTCGAGCAGCTCGATGCCCGCCGCGATGCTCTCGGGCGTCGCGTAGGGGTGCAGGAGCATGAGGTTCGACACGGTCGTGACGCCCGCCTCGGCGAACGTGCGCAAGAGCTCGAGATCGCGCGCGCTCGGCACGGCCCGGGCGAAGTGGCGTGCGTCCGCGGGCGTCGCGACCTCGAGCCCGACGAAGCAGCGCACCAGGCCCGCCGCCGCGAAGGCGCGCGCGACCGCGGGCGTCAAGCGGTCGGCGCGCAGCATGGCGCCGATGCCGAGCGCGCCGACCCCACGCGCCTCGAGCCCGCGACGGAAGTCCGCGAGGTACGCGAGCGCCGCGTCCTCGGCGTACGGCAAGAGGTGCTCGTCGACGAAGTAGAAGTAGCGCACGCCGCGCCCATGCCAGAGCTCGGCCATCTCGTCGCACACGGCCTCGAGCTCGCGCCGGCGCACGCCGCCGACGCCGTGCTCGGACAGGACCGCGGCCGCGACGCCGGCCCGCACGCCCTCGCGCCGCTCGAGCGTGTGTAGAGCTGCGGGCCCGCAGTACTGGCAGCGCCCGCGGCAGCCGCGCGAGGCAGCGATGTGGACGGCCGGGTGGCCGAGGATCTCGGGCAGCACGTCACGCTTCGGTCGCAGGGTGAGCGGCGTCCCGTCGAGCACCGGCGCGGGCGGTCCGTCCCCGGCGCGCGTCGTCACGCCGGGGACCCCCTCGACGGGCAGACCCGAGCGGAGCCGCTCGCACAGCGCGACGAGCGGGACCTCGCCCGCGAAGCGGACGACGCTGTCGAGCCACGGGTAGCGCTCGAGGAGCCAGGCGCGCGCGAGCGTCGCGAACTGGCCGCCCGAGGTCACGTGACCGCGGTAGCCGGCACGCGCCAGCGCCTCGCCGAGCGCGAGCGGCCACAGGGCCGAGCCGCCGTCGGCGAGCGACAGTCCGACGACCTCGGGTGGAGCCGCGAGGATCGCTCCGACCGCCCGGGCGAGCTCGCCCGGGTCGTTCACGAAGTGGGTCGTGACCCCGACGCCCGCGGCTTCGAGCGCCGCGCGCAGGTAGCCGAGGCCGAGATTCTCGTTGTGGGGCAGCCGGCGGCCGACGAGGGCCACCGTGATCGCGGAGAGCGCCATGTTCACCTCGGTGCGCGATGCCCCGGCGCGCGCCGCACTGCCCACCCCCAGTGAATCAGAAAAGGCGCCCGCGTAGAAGGCCGGTCGTCGCCCGCGCGCCGGCCGCGCGCGCCGCTCGAGCGCGGCGCGGCCACCGAGCCCGCAGCGTCGTTTCGCCTCGAAAAAGCACGCGCGGGCCCTGGCGCGCCGGCGATTCGGCGCTATATTTTCGCGACCGACACGAAGTCCGGGGGGCCACACCCACGGAGCCCGGTAGCGGCGACCGGTGCTGCCGAGTGACCGTTCCGCGACCCCGCTCGCGAGCCCGAGCGGGCCGCCTCTTCGCGCCCTGGAAGCGAGGCCTTGCGTATGTCGAGCGCGTGCGCTTTGTTCGTCACCACCACGGACCAGAAGCGGCTCGCCGGCGTGATGGCGCGCCTCCAGGGTCGCCTCGCCGGCGAGGGCAGCGCGCTGCGCGAAGGCATGGCCGCGGCGCGGATCGTGGCGTCGCACGAGGTCCCCCCCGACGTGGTCACGATGAACTCGCGCCTCGTGCTCGACGACGCGACGACGGGCGAGCTTCGCGAGGTCACGCTCGTGTACCCCTGGGACGCGGACCCCGACGCGGGCAAGGAGTCCGTCTTCTCGCCGCTCGGCACCGTGCTGCTCGGCCGACGCATCGGGCGCCAGGTGGACTGGGTCGAGAACGGCGCCGAGCACCGTGCCTGCATCGCGCAGATCGTCTTCCAGCCCGAGGCGCACGGCGCGTTCTACCTCTGAGCCGAGCGAGCCCGCGCGGGCGCGCAGGCGTGGGCCGCAACCGGGCTCCCCCGACGGATCAGGGTGTGGTCTG
>JADLAB010000276.1 GCA_020848455.1 Polyangiaceae bacterium | reverse complement strand
GGCCTGGGAGGGTACCGATGCGAGCGCGAAGACGCGGGCGCGAGAGCCACCGATGCGAGCATCACCAGGTGCCCGCGCCGCAGCGCGAGCCAGGGGAGGGGCCCAGGCCGCGCCGAACCAGCCACTCGCCTCGGGCGACCCGCGCCGCTCGCCTCGGGCGACCCCCCGAGCTAGGCTGAAGTCCGTGCGCCGCCTCGCCCAGAGCCTCGCGTTCGGCCTGCTCTTCGTGCCAGCCGTGGCTGCCGCCCAGCCCGACTTCGACCCGGGTGGACGCCGTCATCCCCCGCCCGGCCAGCCGGACGGCGGCAGGCCCCCGCGGCCGCCGCGCGGGGACGGCGACAAGGGCCCGAGCGTCGAGGAGCTCATCAAGCGCTACACCGACATCGCGCTGAAGCAGCCCGGCGAGGCCTTTCCCCAGCAGAAGCTCGCCGAGCTCTACCGGCAGCGCGACGGTCGGGTCGACAAGCTCATCGACGACATGAAGGCGCGCGCCGACGGTGCGGGCGCGGACAAGTGGAACGCGCGCCTCGTGCTCGCGGGCGTGCTCACGCAGGCGCGGCGCTTCGACGAGGCGCGCACGGCGCTCGAGGCCGCGGCGGCCGAGCGACCCGGGCACGAGACGCCGAAGCTCATGCTGGCCCGGCTCGCCACCACCCAGGGCGACAAGGCGGGTGCGCGCAAGCTCTACGAGGCCGCGCTCCCGATGCTCCAGAGCACGCTCGACCGCGAGAAGGTGACGCGCGAGCTCATGCTCCTCTGTCTCGACCTCAAGGACTTCGACGCGGCCAAGGCGCGCCACCAGGAGCTCGTGCGCGCGGCCGGCGGCTCCTTGTTCGTGATGCGCGAGCTCGGCCGCGAGCTGCTCGCGCGCGAGGAGCTCGCCCGGGCGGAGGTCGAGTTCCGCGAGGTGGCGCGCACGGCGTCCGGCGACAGCCGCGCGCTCGCGCCGGCGTTGAAGGATCTCGGGCAGGCCCTGCTCAAGCAGAAGAAGATGCCCGAGGCGCTCGACACGCTGAAGAAGGCGCGCGAGGCGGCCGGCTCGGCGGCGGGCGTGCGCGCCGAGATCCTCGTCCTGCTCACCGAGGCGTACCGCGAAGAGGGCAAGCTCGTCGAGCTCCTGCCGCTGCTCCTCGCCGAGCCGGGCGAGGACCTCCAGCGCCAGACCACCATCGGCGCGCTCTACGAGGAGACGGGCCAGGTCGACAAGGCGATCGACGCCTACCGGCGCGCGCTCCGGCTCGACGGGCAGAGCGTCGACACGCGGGTCAAGCTCGTCCACCTCTTGCAGAGCGCCGGGCAGCTCGAGGAGGCGGTCCAGGAGTACGAGGCCCTCATCCGCGTGGCACCGCAGTCGCCCGAGTACGTGTTCGAGCTCGCCGACACCTACATCCAACGCGGCGACCGGCAGAAGGCGCTGAAGCTCGTCGAGGATCTCGACCGGCGCGTGCGCGCCGAGCCGGACGTGCTCGCGGCGGTGGCCGACTTCTACGAGCGGGTCGCGGAGCCGAAGAAGTCTCTCGAGGTGCTGGAGCGGCTGGCGGGCGCGACGGGCGGCGACCCGCAGTACCTCGTCGACCTCGGCGACCGCTACTACCAGGACGGCGACGCCAAGCGCGCCGTCGAGACCTGGAAGCGCATCCTCACCCTGGGCGCGAACCGCGCCCGCGCGCACGCGACGCTCGGCGAGGTGTACCTCGACCACGACATGCCCGACGAGGCGCTCGAGTCGCTGCGCGAGGCCGTCAAGCTCGCGCCGAACGAGCGACGCTACCAGAAGGCGCTCGCCTCGGCGCTCGAGCGCGTGGCGACCGGCAGCCAGGGCGGGCCCTATCGCTACAACGAGGCCCTCGTCATGTGGGAGGAGATCCTGCGGACGGCGGAGGACGCGACCCTCGAGCGCGAGGCGCGGACGCACATCGTGACGCTCTGGAGCATCCAGCGGCAGCTCGCCGACAAGGTGGCGCCCCTGTCGGTGCGGCTCGCGGGCACGCCGCCGGATCTCGCCGCCGGGCGCCTGCTCGCCGAGGTGCAGCGCCGCCTGAACAAGCTGCCCGAGGCCGAAAAGACGCTGCGTACCGTGATCGAGCACGCGCCCGGCGACGAGGGCAGCCTGCTCGCGCTCGAGCGCGTGCTCGTCACGGAGCGCAAGCTGCCGGAGGCGATCGAGGTCCTGAAGCGCCTGGTCGAGGTGAGCGACCGGGCGGCGCGCGAGTACTACCAGCGCATGTCGGGCTACGCCGCCGAGCTCTACCTCGACGACGATGCCATCGCCTACGCGGCCAAGGCCGTGGAGCTCTCGCCCGAGGACGCCCAGGGGCACCACCGCCTCGGGCTCATGTACAGGAAGCGCCAGAACCTCGAGCGCGCGGTGCAGGAGCTGCGCGCCGCCATCTCCAAGAACGATCGGCTCTTCCCGGCGTACTTCGACCTCGCCGACATGCTGATGAGCTCCGGCAAGGCGGAGGAGGCGGACCGGCTGTACCGCGGCGTCGTGCGCGCGAGCCGCGACGAGGAGCTCGTGATGCGCGCCGCGCGCCTGTCGATGCAGGTCAACCTCGGGCGCGGCACGCTCGAGTCGCTCGAGCGCGAGCTGTTGCCCGTGGCGCTCGGAAACCCGCAGAAGACCATCTACCGCCGCCTGCTGGTCGAGCTCTACGGCGCCATGACCTTCCCGCTCGTGCACGCCGCGCGGCTCGGCACCGGGACCGCGGCCGTCGAGGCGAAGGCGAAGCTCAACGAGATCGGCACCCGGGCGGTCAAGCCGCTGCTCGACGCCCTCGTCGACGAGAAGCTGGCCCAGCAGCGCATCGCCATCGAGGTCCTCGCCTACGTGCAGAACAAGGGCGCCGGACCGGCCCTGTTCAACTTCGCGACCGGCCAGGCGGATCGCGAGCTGCGCGTGCGCGCCATGGTCGCGTGCGGCGCGCTCGAGGATCCGGCCCTCTTGCCCAAGCTCACCGAGGTCGTGGCGCCGAGCGGGGAGGGGGCCGAGCTCGCACCCGGCGACGCGGTCGCCGTGGCGGCGGCCTGGGGCGTGGCGCGCATGCGCAGCGACAAGGCGGCGCCGCTGCTCGAGCGCATGCTCGCGGCGCCGATGCCCGAGGTGCGCGCGCTCGGCGCGGTCGGTCTGGGCCTGCTCGGCGGCCCGAAACACGCCGCCGCGCTCGCCGCGGTGGCGCGCTCGCCCGAGGCCGGTCCCGTGGCCCGCGCCGCGGCGGCGCACGCGCTCGGCGAGATCGGCGACGTGTCGCAGCGACCCCTCTTGACGGCGCTCGTCGACTCGCCCGAGGTCATGGTGGAGCTCGCGGCGCTCGAGTCGCTCGGCCGGCTCGTGACCGGCCCCGGGCGCCTCGAGGAGCTCGGGCCGATCCTGGCGCGGCGCCTGCTCGGCGCCGAGCAGGACGTGCGGCGCATGGCGGTCGCCACGACGGCCGCCCTCGCCGTCGGACAGTTCCGTCGCGCCCAAAAGCCGCTCAGCGTGCCGGACGGCGCCGTGAGCCTCGGCGAGGTGCTGCGCGGCCTGCGCCCGAGCGGCTACAGCGCCGACGAGCAGGCGGCCGGCCTCGTGGCGCTCGGCGGGCCGCTCGCCCGGGAGGCCGCCGCGGCCGTCGCGACCTCGCCGGAGCGCGCGCGCATCATCGCCGAGGCCATCGCGAACGACCTCCGTCCGCTCATCGACGCGCCGGCGAGCGAGACCCCGAGCGAGCCCCGGAAGAAGGCGCTCGCCGAGGTCGCCGAGGCGATGGCGGTGGCGAGCACGCCGGGCTTCGTGGCGCTCGCCAGTCACCCGTCGGTCGAGGTGCGGCGCTACGCGCTCGAGCTCCTGGCCCAGCGCAGCGAGCCCGTGGCGCAGGCGGCCGTGGTCGAGGCCCTGCGCGACCCGGAGGCGGGCGTCGTCCGCGCGGCGCTCGGCGCGCTCGGCACGGTGCCGGCCGAGGCCACCGTCGCAGCCGTCGGCAAGCTCGTGCGCGACGCCGAGAGCTGGTCGATCCGCTCGGCCGCGGCCGAGGCGCTCGGCCGCCTCGCCCGCTCGGCGGGGGCGGTCACCCCCGAGGTCCAAGCGGCGCTCGAGCACGCGGCGCTCACGGACGCCTTCGCGCTCGTGCGCGAAGCTGCGGTGCGCGCGGCGGTCGCCGCCGGTGGCTCCGGCGTCGACGCGCTGCTCCGGCGCGTGGCTGCCGAGGACGCCGAGCCGCGGCTGCGCGAGCTCGCCGCGGAGCTCGCGAAGCACTAGCCATGGGCGCGCAACGTCGTCGACGACGTGGACCGGGGGCGCTCGTCCTCGGCGCCGCCGCGCTCGCGGGCCTCGGCTGCGACAAGCTGGCGCGCTTCGACACGCCGCCGGGCGAGGCGTTCTGCGGGCAGATCACGCTGGCGAGCGCCTACCGCGACGGCTTCTCGCCGCGCGTGCAGGCGCGGCTCCGGCTCGACGCGCAGAAGCTCGAGAGCGGCGAGGCACCCGGCACGGTGACGACCTTCGACGGCGGGGCGGTGGGTGCGGCCGAGCGCCTGCTCGACGAGGCCGCGCTCCGCCCGATCGAGCCCCTGGCGCACGACGCCCTGTCCGAGCTCGAGTTCGGCGACGGGCGCGAGCGCAACTTCATCTACGCCGCGACGCCGGCGGCGAGCGACGCCGAGGCGCTGCTCGCGTTCCTGTCGCTGCGCACCGACGGCCGGGTCGAGCTCCGCCTGCTGCGCGCGGGGCGCGAGGGCACGGACGTACCGGCCGGGCGCGGACCGGTGTTCGGCCTCTTCCTGCTCGATCGCGTGGACGGCGACTGCGGGTTCTGATGCGGATCCTCGGCATCGAGAGCTCCTGCGACGAGACGGCTGCGGCGGTGGTCGACGAGCAGGGCCACGTCTACAGCGACGTCGTCCGCAGCCAGGTCGCGGCGCACGCGCCCTACGGCGGCGTCGTGCCCGAGATCGCCTGCCGCGATCACCTGCGCGCCGTCGGGCCGGTGGTGGAGTGCGCGCTCGCGGACGCCGGGCTCGACCTCGGCGCCGTCGACGGCCTTGCGGTCACGCGCCGCCCCGGTCTCGTGGGCGCGCTGCTCGTGGGCGTGCAGTTCGCCAAGGGCCTGGCGTGGGCGCTCGACAAGCCGCTCGTCGGCGTCGATCACCTGCTCGGCCACCTGCTCGCGGTCTTCCTGCGCTACCCGGACGAGGGCGTGCCGCGCGCCGCGCCGGCGTTTCCGTTCGTCGGCCTCCTCGTGTCGGGCGGTCACACGGCGCTCTACCGCTGCGACGGGCCCGCCCCGCGCGACGTCCACGGGCTCGGCGGCACGCGCGACGACGCCGCGGGCGAGGCCTACGACAAGCTCGCGAAGCTCCTCGGCCTCGGCTATCCCGGCGGACCGGTCGTCGACCGGCTGGCGCACGCGGGCGACGCCGCGCGCGCGCCGGTGAGCCTGCCCGCGCCGATGGCGCACGGTCTCGAGTTCAGCTTCTCGGGCCTGAAGAGCGCCGTCGCGCGCTACGTCGCGCGCGACGGCAAGCCCGCCGACGAGGCGGCGGCCGCGGACCTCTGTGCGGCGTTCCAGGGGGCGCTCGTCGCGACGCTGGTCCGAAAGACGCTCGCCGCCGCGGCGCGCGAGGGCGTGCCACGCGTGGTGCTCGCCGGCGGGGTCGCCGCGAACCGCGGCCTGCGCGCGCACATGCGCGCGGCCTGCGAGGCGCGCGGCCTCGAGCTCCACGTGCCGCCCGTGCGGAGCTGCACCGACAACGCGGCGATGATCGCCTACGCCGGCGCGCTCGGGCTCGCGCGCGGCGAGCGCGACGCCCTCGACATCGGTCCGGAGCGCCGCACCGAGCTCGAGCGCGTGACGAAGAAGGGCCGCGGCCCGCGAGCTCAGAGCCCGACGACCATCATCAGGTAGAAGTCGGCGCAGGTGCCGTTCATGACCGTGATGGTGTAGTCGTCGACGGCGGCGACCTGCGCCACGTCGCCCGCGCCGATCGAGACCTCCGAGCCGTCCGTGAGCGCGTGGCGCCCGAAGGACAGGTACGGGATCCACCAGCGCGGCATGGCCCCGAGCCCGTGGTGGAAGCGAAAGAAGGCGCCGCCCGGGAAGTACAGCCACTCCCCGTACCAGTCGGCGCTCATGTACACGTCGTTGTCGAGCGTGCCTATCAACACGTCGGTCGGCTCGGCGGTGACGGGCCGCTGACACGCGATCGGGACGGGCGACTCGTCGCAGCCCGCCGCGCCGAGGCCGAGCGCGGCGAGGCTCGCGAGCGCCACGAGCCCGCGTCGCGCCCGGAGTCGGCGCGCCTCCGACGTGCCGGTCAGCCGAGCCACTTGGCGGCGTCGATGGCGTGGTAGGTGAGGATGAAGTCCGCGCCCGCGCGGCGGATGCAGGTGAGCGCCTCGAGCACGGCGCGCTTCTCGTCGATCATGCCCTCGCGCGCCGCCGCCTTGATCATCGCGTACTCGCCGCTCACGTTGTAGACCCCGAGCGGCAGCGTCGACTGCGCGCGGACGGCCGCGACGACGTCGAGGTAGGGCAGGCCCGGCTTGACCATGAGCATGTCGGCGCCCTCCTCCTCGTCGAGGCGCGCCTCGCGCAGGGCCTCGCGGCCGTTCGCCGGGTCCATCTGGTAGCCGGCGCGGTCGCCGAACTTGGGGGCACAGTCGGCCGCCTCGCGGAACGGGCCGTAGAAGCCCGAGGCGTACTTGACCGCGTAGGAGAGGATGGCCGCGTCCGAGCGCCCGTCCCCGTCGAGCGCCTTGCGGATGGCGGCGACGCGCCCGTCCATCATGTCGCTCGGGGCGATGACGTCGGCGCCTGCCTCGGCGTACACGAGCGAGGCCGCCGCGAGGACCTCGAGCGTCGAGTCGTTGTCGACCTCCATGCCCCCGCCGCGCGCCGGCTTGAGCAGGCCGCAGTGGCCGTGGTCCGTGTACTCGTCCACGCACACGTCGGCCATGACGACGAGGTCGGGGGCGGCCTCCTTCATCGCCCGGATGGCGCGCGGCACGGGGCCCTCCGGATCGGTCGCGCCCGAGCCGCGCTCGTCCTTCTTCTCCGGCAGGCCGAAGAGGATGAGGCCGCCGAGGCCGAGCGCGCGCGCTTCGCGTGCCACGCCGGCGGCCGCGCTCACCGGCAGCTGCGACACGCCGGGCATGGTGCGCACGGGCTGCGGGGCCGTCAGCGTGGCGCTGAAGAACAGCGGCAGCACGAGATCGTTCGGGGCGAGGGTGGTCTCGCGCACGAGGGCGCGGATACCCGGGCTGTGGCGGAGCCTGCGGGGGCGGTGGGTGGGAAACACGGCGCGCATCATAGCGCGCCGCGCCCGGCACGGCGCAGGTGGAACGACGCCCGGCCCGCGATTTCGAGGTCGCGCCCGCGGCCGGCGGGCAGCAGAATACGGCCCCGCATGAAGAGCACGAAGGCGCGCGCCGGTTCCGTCTACCTCGTGGGGGCTGGCCCGGGCGATCCGGGCCTGCTCACGCGGCGCGGCGCGGAGCTCGTCGCGAGCGCCGACGTCGTGCTGCTCGATCCCGCGCTCGACCCGACCGCGCTCGCGGAGGTGCGGGGCGCGGGTGCGCTCGCCGTTCTCGCCGCCGAGGCGGATGTCCCGGCCGAGCTCCTCGGCCACGCGCGCGCGGGCGCGAGCGTCGTGCGCCTCGTCCTCGGCGACCCCTTGCTCCTCGGGCCGTGCGCGGCCGAGGCGCGGGCGCTCGCCGCGGCGCGCGTGCCCTTCGAGCTCGTGCCCGGCGTGGCCTTGCCCGCGGCGCTCGCGGCCTATGTCGGTGTGCCGCTCGCGTCGCGCGCGGGGGCGGCCGGCGTGCTCCGGCTCGCCGCGACGGGCGGCGACGCCGGGGCCCTCGACTACGCGGCGCTCGCCGGCCACGCGGGGGCGGTGTGCGTCGCGCTCGCGGGGCCCGAGCTCGGCGCGGTGTGCGGCGGCCTCGCGGAGCGCGCGGGCCTCGCGCCGACCACGCCCGGCTGTGTGGTGGCGCGCCTCGCCGAGCCCGACCAGGCGACCGTGGTCGCGCCGCTCGCCGAGCTCCCGGCGCGGGCCGCCGCGGCGGGGCTCGCGGGCCCGTGCCTGCTCGTGGTCGGGCAAGGCGTCGCCGAGCGCGACGAGCTGCGCTGGTACGATCGGCAGCCGCTCTTCGGCCGGCGCGTGCTCGTGACGCGCGCCGCGCACCAGGCCGGCGACACGGCCGCGCTGCTCCGCAGCCGTGGCGCCGAGCCCCTGCTCTTCCCGGTGATCGCGCTCGAGCCTCCGCCCGAGCCCGAGCGCGTGACCGCGGCCGTCCGCGAGCTCTCCGCCTACGCGCTCGTCGCCTTCACGAGCGAGAACGCCGTCCGGGCCCTGTTCGAGGAGCTCGATCGGCAAGACAAGGACGCCCGCGCGTTCGGCGCCGCGCGCGTCGCGGCCATCGGCCCGGGGACCGCGCGCGCGCTCGCGCTCCGCGGCGTGCGCCCCGATCTCATGGCGAAGGATTTCGTGGCCGAGGGGCTCGCCGCGGTCATCCTCGCTGCGTTCCCGGGGCTCGCGGCGACGGCACCGCCGCTCCGCGCGCTCCTGCCGCGGGCGCTCCGCGCGCGCGAGATCCTGCCCGAGACGCTCGCGCGGGCAGGCTTCGCCGTCGACGTCGTGCCGGTGTACCAGACCGTGTCGGCGCCCACCGAGCGCCGCGCCGAGCTCGTGCGAGCCTTCGAGCGCGGGCACGTCGACTGCGTGCTCCTCACGAGCTCGAGCACCGTGACCGAGCTCGTCGACCTCCTCGGCCCGCAGGCGGCGCGTCTGCTCGCGCGGGCGAAGCTCGCCAGCATCGGGCCCGTGACGAGCGCCACCTTGCGCGAGCGCGGCCTCGAGCCCTTCGTCACCGCGACCGAGAGCACCGTGCCCGGGCTCGTCGCCGCGCTCGAGCGGGCGCTCGCCGCGGGCGGTGCGTGAGCTCCGGAGCCGTCGCGCTCAGCGCTTGTCCCGGTCCTTCTTGCCGCACTCGACGAGGTCGTCGAGCGTCCGCGCCCGGGCGAAGCAGGCGCGCGCCTCGGGCGAGGAGCGCCCGAGCTCGCGCTTGCAGCTCGCGATGAAGTCGTCCTTCGCCACGGGCGTGTCGCGCGTCGGCAAGAGCGCGAAGAGCCGCGCACAGAGGGCGTCGTCGCTCTCCGGGCGCGGCCCGGGCGGGGGGCGCCGCGGGGTCGCCCGGGTCGGGCCCGAGCCGCCCGTCTCGAGCGCCGGCAGGCCCGAGCCCCCGGCGACGCCCACGCCCGCCGCCGTCAGGCCCACGAGGAGCACGGCCGCGTAGGCGAGTCGGCCGGCACCGCGCGCCCGCAGGGTGAGCGCGAGACTGCCCGCGACGAGCGCCGCGAGCGACAGCACGAGCGCGACGAGCAGCGGCGCGCCGAGGGTGTGCGGTCCGCGCGCGTCGAGCGCCTCGCGCTCGAGCTCCCGGAGCCCGAGCCCTTTGCCGAGCTCCTCCCGCAGGTGCTGCGCGGTCTCGGTGCGGCTCTTCTTGCGGCGCTCGCGCTCGTACTCGACCGCCTGGCGCCGCTCGTACTCGCTCTGCTGCGTGCGGGCGAGGTCGCTCTCGTACTTGCGCAGCTCCTCCTCGTCGAGGCGCTCCCGCTCCTGGCTCGCCTTCTCGAGCTCCGTGTCGACGTAGCTCTTGGCGGCGCGCGCCCGCTCCACGGCACCCTCCGCGCCGACCCG
Source organism: Polyangiaceae bacterium (assembly GCA_020848455.1). Lineage (GTDB taxonomy): Bacteria > Myxococcota_A > Polyangia > Polyangiales > Polyangiaceae > JACRDA01. Next base: position 1,608 of record JADLAB010000276.1, on the reverse strand, counting down.
CAGCGCCACCGGGTAGATCGCCAGCAACAGCGACACGAGCAGCCCGGCGCCGAGCAGGAGCTGCGCCCACGTGGGTGCCCGTGCCGGCGCCTCGGCGTCCGGGGGGGCCACGGGCGCGTGCGGCGGCGTCGGGGCGGCGAGCGACGGGATGGTCGAGGTCTCGGGCGCGAGGTGGTAGCGCGGCAGCGACGAGCTGTCGGGCGGTGGTGCGAAGCCGTCGCTCGCGCGCCAGGCGTCGAAGCTCGTCTGAGGACGCGTGGCCGCGACCGGCTGCTGCCCGGCCCACGGCGGGGGCTCGACCATGACGGCGGTGGCGCCGGCCTCGTGCGGTGCGTCGCTCGCCTCGACCGGCAGGCCGGGCGCCCTTTCGAGAGGCTGCTCGGCCGGCGGCGCCTGGTGCGCGGCGGGCGGCGCGAGCGGCGTCGGTGGGGCGGGCGGCGCGAGCGGCGCCGGTGGGGCGGGCGGCGCCGCTCGGTCCGGGGCACGCCGACCGCCGCTGAACGGGCTGCCGCTCGACGGCGGCTGCGGTCCGAACCCGAAGGGCCAGGCCTCGGCGGGTGCGAACCCGGCAGGGCCGCCCGGAGCCTCCTCGGCGCCGGGCGTGGGCGTGCTCATCGCGGGCCGCGCGTGCTCGTCGTCGAGGGGCCCCGCCCCGGGGGCCGCCGGGTCGGGCGCGGCCGGCGTGGCCGTGCGACCCGGGTCGGGGTCGCGGCCGTCGCTAGCCACCGAGCCGCGCCTTCGTCTCGACGTCGAGCGTGATGCCCGTGAGCGTGCCGAAGAGCACGAGCGCGAGCACGAGCAGGTACACCTTCTGGCGCCCGCCCTCGCTGCGATCGGCGAGCACGAGCAGGCTCAGGATGAGGAGCACGCGCCCGATCCAGTTGAGGTAGAGATGCGCCTTCGTGCCCGCGGCCGTCGCCTTGATGTCGACGATGTCGCGCCGCAGCTCGCCGAGCGCGTAGTACTGCTCGAGGCGCTTCTTCTCGGTCTCCTTGGCCTTGAGCGAGCCCTCGTCGCCGGGCTGCAGCTTCTTCTCGAAATCCGCCAGATCGTACTCGATGAGCTGCTCGGCCCGCCCGAGCTCCGCCTCGGCCGCGGCCACGCTCGCCGCGCGACACCCGGGAATGACCTGGGCGAACAGCGTCAGCAACAGGCCCACGAACAGGAGCACGTAGGCGGGCGTACCGTGGAGGATCGCGAACAGGTCTCTCTTCATGGCGCACCGTTGGCACGAGGACGCGGGTCGTCTGCCCCGCCATCCCGACTCTTAGCAGGACAACGCCGCGGCGGCTGCACCCTCGCGCGGTCACCGAGCCGGCGGGCCACCACCGCGCCCCGTCGCTGCCGCGCGGCGTTCATCCGAGGCGTCACTCGAGCGTCGACGCGCCCACGTGCCGCGCGACGACGCGGAGCGCCCTCGAGCCCGACCTCCGCCGCTCGGGCTGCCGGAGATCGAGCGTCACGACCTCGTGCTCTAGGGCGTGGGAAGGTCGAATTCCCAGAGCGTCACCTTGAGGTCGCCGCCCGTGATGTAGGTCCCGACGACGTAGAGCTTGCCTTGGTAAATGCGGGGGGAGCTCGGGAGCATGCCGTTCAACCCGTGCGCCG
>JADLAB010000275.1 GCA_020848455.1 Polyangiaceae bacterium | reverse complement strand
TCCTCGAGGTCTGCAGCGACAACATCGACAACGACTGCGACGGCACCATCGACACCGACTGCCTGTCGCCGTGCGAGCTCGCGGAGCTCACGCGCTCGAACGTCGGCTGCGACTACTACCCGACGGTGACGGCCAACTCGCTGCTCACCGGCCCTGCCGCTCCGGGTGCCACGGGCTTCCACTTCGCCGTCGCCATCTCGAACACGAGCAACCAGGCGGCGGGTTACACCATCACGCGCGGCGCGCTCTCCATCGCGTCGGGCTCGGTCGCCGCGAACAGCGTGGCCATCGTGCAGCTGCCGTGGGTGAACGAGCTGCGCGCCTCGGGCGCCTCCATCAAGAGCCTGGCGAGCGCGAACAACGGCGCCTATCACCTCGTGTCCGACCGGCCCGTGACCGTGTACCAGTACAACCCGCTCGAGTACGCGGCGGGCGGCAGCTTCTCGTACACGAACGACGCCTCGCTGCTCTTCCCCACCAACGCCTGGACCGGCGACTACCGCGTCGCGGCGCGCAACACCTGGAGCGGCTACTCGGGCTTCTACGCCGTCGTCGCCAGCGAGGACGCCACCACGGTGACCCTCACCCCGTCGCCGACCGGCGGCAGCGTCATGGCCGGCGGAGGCGTGGCCGCCAACGGCACCGGCACCATCCAGATGAACCGCGGCGACGTGCTCCAGGTCTTCTCGAGCACGAGCGGTACGCCGGATCTGACGGGCACGCACGTCACGGCGAACAAGCCCATTGCGGTGATCGGTGGCCACAACTGCACCAATGTCCCCGCCAGCATCCCGTATTGCGACCACATCGAGGAGTCGATTCCGCCCGTCGAGACGCTGTCGAGGAGCTACGTGGTCGTCTCGCCGTGGATCTCCAACAACACGCAGAAGGCGGAGCTCGTGCGCGTCATCGCCACGGCGAACAACACGACCTGGACCTACGACCCACCGCAGGCGGGCTGGCCCACGTCGCTCGCCACCGCCGGCAGCTACGTCGAGCTACCGCAGAGCGCGGCGAGCGTCGCCATCACGGCGAACGCCAAGATCCTCGTCGCCGCGTACCTGCTCGGGCAGGACGCCGGTGGCGGCTCCGGCGATCCGGCGATGACCGTGGCCGTGGCGACCGAGCAGTACCGCGACCAGTACCTCTTCCACGCCCCGACCAACTACAACACGAACTTCGTCGACATCATCGCCCCGACCGGTGCGCCGGTCTCGCTCGACGGCAACGCCCTGCCCCTCGGGTCCTTCACCGCGATCGGAGGGACGGGACTGTCGGCGGGGCACTTCCCGCTGTCGAACGCCGGCAACGGCAACCACAACGTCACCTCCGCGGAGCGGGTCGGCATCAACGTGTACGGTTACGGCCAGTACACGAGCTTCTGGTACCCGGGCGGCCTCGACCTGGCCGCCATCCCGAACAACTAGGCGACCGTCGAAGACAGGCCGATCCCCGGGGCGGCGCGCTCTGCGGGGCGCGCTGCGTCCGCGCAGCCCATCGACCGGCGCGCCGCGCTGCGGTAAGGACTTGCGCATGAACCGCATGCTCCTCGGCCTCGGCGCTCTCGGCCTGCTCTGCGCGGCGTGCCCGGGCAAGGTCACGACGCCGCCCACGGGCGGCACCTCGGTCGTCGTCACGGCGGCACCCTCGCCCTCGCCGGCGGCGCCGACCGTGAGCGTCGCCCCGCAACCGGGCCCGACCGGGGCGCCCTTCGCGAGCGCGAGCGCGGAGCCGGTGCCCACGCCGAGCGTCGAGCCGAGCGTGTCGCCCACCGGGTCCGGCAGGCCCACCTGGGGCGGCAAGCCGAACATCGTGAGCGGCACCGAGCCCTGCAAGACCGACGCGGACTGCGTGCCGGCGAGCTGCTGCCACGCGGCGAGCTGCACGAGCAAGGCGCATGCGCCCGCGTGCCAGCAGGTCATGTGCACTGCCGACTGCCGCGGCGGGACGATGGACTGCGGCGGTGGCTGCCTGTGCCAGGACGGCAAGTGCGCCGCCCGGATGGCCCACTGAGGGGACGGCGCTCGGGCGCGCGCGTCAGGCCGCGGCGCTCGCGCCCTTCTTCGCGCCGGCCGCGACGAGTGCCCGCACCAGGCGCTCGCTCACGGCGAAGGCGTCCTTCACGCAGCCGTTGACCGACACGCCCCGGTAGGCGGCGCCCGTGAAGTAGAGGCCCGTCGCCGCGCGCTCGAGGCGCTCGACCTCGGCCACGCGCTCGAGGTGGCCGAGGGTGTACTGCGCGATGCCGCGCCGCCACGAGTAGTCCTGGCGCAGGCGCGGCGCGCCGTGCGCGCCGAAGAGCGTCGCGAGGTCGTTCTCGACGACGCCCTCGAGCTCGTCGGGCGACAGCTCCACGATGCCCGGGTCCTGCGCTCCGCCGAGGATCACGCGCAGCAGGCGTGCGCCCTCGGGCGCCTGCCCCTCGAAGATGCGATCCGAGCAGAGCGCGCCGAGCGCCCGCACCGGCTCGCCGCGGCGCACGAGCACGCCGAAGCCATCGAGCGGGCGGTCGAGGTTCTCGAGGGCATAGCCGCGGCACGCCACGGTCACGCCGGCGTACGGGATCGCGGCGAGCGCCGCCTGGGCGCGCGGGTCGAGCGCGCTCACGAGCTCCGCGGCCGCGGGCGCCGGGACCGCGACCACCACGGCGTCGGCCGCGAGCGTCTCGGCTCCGACCCGCACGCCGAAGCGCTCGCCGTCGCGCGTGACGGCGGTGACGGGAGCGAAGGTGCGCACGGCCGCCCCGAGCTCGCTCGCGAGGCGCAGGGTGAGCTCGCCCATGCCCTCGGGGAAGGTGTGCAGCGTGCCGCCCGGCCCGCCCGGACCGCCCCGCGGTGACGGGCGCGTCTCGCCGGCGGCCTTCGCGGCCTTCGCGGCCCGCCGCGCCCGCAGGCCGCGCGCGAGCATGGCGCGGAACAGACCGCCGTGCTCCGCCTCGAGCTCGGCCATCTTGGGGAAGGCGGCCTTGAGCGACAGGGTGCGCGAGTCGCCCGCGAAGATGCCGCTCACCATCGGGTCGAGCAGGCTCGCGGCGAAGCCCGCGCCGAGGCGGCGGGTGCCGAACTCGGCCACGCTCTCGTCCTTGCCGTCACGCCGTTGCGGCACGAAGGGCTCGAGTCCCATGCGAAGCTTGGTGCCGAGGGTCACGGCGTCCGAGCCGAGGAAGCGGAGCGGTGACATCTGGAGCTCGCGCAGGCGGGCGGCGCGCATCACGTAGCGGCGCGCGGCCTCGGGGCGCGCGCGCCGGAGGCGGCTCGTGAGCCCGACGCGCTCGACCAGCTCGAGCGTCCGGGGCTCGTTGTCGAGAAAGCCGTTCGGACCGTGCTCGCACAGAAAGCCGTCGACGCGGTCGCTCCGCGTGTGGCCGCCCGCGACCCCATCGGCCTCGAGCACGGTGAGCTCGAGCGGCGCCCCCGCCTCGGCCGCGCGCGCCCGCACGAGCCACGCCGTCGCGAGCCCGGCCACGCCGCCGCCCACCACCACCACCTTCGCGGGCGCGCTCATGCTGCCTCGGCCTTCTGCTGCAGGGCCATCGCCGCGACGATGCGCGCGAAGGCCGGATCCGCGTTGAACGACGACACGCGCACCACCTTCTCGATGCCCCCGGTGCGCGCCAGCTCGCGCGCCACGATGTCGAGGTCGTAGAGCGTCTCGAGGCAGTCGGCGACGAAGCTGAGGGGCACGATGACGAGCGGCGCGCGGCTCTGGCGGGCGAGGCGCGGCACCTCCTCGTCGAGGTAGGGCCGCGTCCAGGGCAGGGGCCCGAGCTTGCTCTGGTACGCGAGCGACCACGCGGTGCCGCGCGGCAAGAGGGCCGCGACGGCGCGCGCACTGTCGCTCACGCGCTCCGGGTAGTCGTCGCCGCGCTTGACGTCGCGCATCGGGATGCCGTGCGCCGTGAACAGGACGCGCGCCTCGGGCCCCGCCTCGGCGAGGCCGGCGCGCGCCATCGAGGCCCACAGGCCGACGATGTCGGCGCGCGCTCCGAAGGCGGGCACCGACTCGAGCGACAGCCCGAGGCGCGTCGCCACGCGCCGGGCCTCGAGGAGCACCGAGCCCGTCATGGCCGTCGTGTGGTGCGGGAAGAGCGGCAGCACGCGCACGCGCTGCACGCCGTAGGTGTCGAGGCTACAGAGCGCCTCCTCGATGTGGGGCGAGCAGTAACGGAACGCCGTCTCGACCCGCAGCCCGGCGCCCGCCGGCAGCGCCTCGCGCACACCCCGCGCGAGCTCCGCCGTGTAGCGCCCGAGCGGCGAGCCACCGCCGACCTGCTCGTAGCGCTTGGCGACGTGCGGCGCCCGCCACCGCGCCAGCCAGCGCGCCGCCGACGGCCGGGCCAGCGACGGCAGCGGCAGGATCGCCGGGTCGAGGAAGATGGCGTGGAGGAAGGGCTCGACGTCGCGAGTGGTCGCCGGCCCGCCCATGTTGACGAGCAAGAGCGCGCGCTTCATGCGGTTGTCAGACGGTGCGTGAAAAATTCGTGCCGCCCTGCTCGGGCAGGTATCGGTCGAAGGGCATCGCGATGTTGCGCAAGAACAGCTGCCCCAGCGAGGTCACGCGCCAGCCGTCTTGGGTGCGCTCGAGCATACCCTCGTTCGCGAACGGCGCGAGCCCCTCGAGCGCCCGTGCCACGGCGTCGGGCACCGGCAGCCCCTCGGCGGCCGCGACCACGTCGGGGCGGATCTCGAGGTTGCACATGAGGTCGTTGATGAGCGCCTTCCGGTAGCGATCGTCGGCGTCGAGCACGTGCCCGCGCACCACCGGCGAGCGGCCCGCGGCGAGCATCTCGTTGTACTTCTCGGGCGCGCTCTCGTTCTGGGCGAAGACCTCGCGCAGCTCGCTGATCGCGGAGCAACCGAGGCCCACGAGCTCGAGCTTGCGGTGCGGCGTGTAGCCCATGAAGTTGCGCCACAGCCGCCCGTCGCGCCGCGCGCGCGACAGCTCGTCGTCGGACTTGGCGAAGTGGTCCATGCCGACCGCCTCGTAGCCGTGCTCGCACAGGAAGCGCTGCGCCTCGAGCAGCATCTCGATGCGCGTGTTGGGGCCGGGCAGGGTGTCGGCGTCGATCGCGCGCTGGTGCGCGATGCGCTCGGGCAGGTGCGCGTAGCCGAAGCAGGCGAGCCGGTCGGGATCGAGGTCGAGCACGGCGGCGAGGCTCGCGCGCCAGGTCTCGGGCGTCTGGCGTGGCAGGCCGTAGATGAGGTCGATGTTGACGGCCGTGAAGCCGGCGCGGCGCGCCCGGCCGACGAAGTCGCGCAGCATCGACATCGGCTGGATGCGTCGCACGGCCTGCTGCACGGCCTCGTCGACGTCCTGCACGCCGATCGAGATGCGACGGAAGCCGCGCGCCGCGAGCAGCTCGAGGTGCGCGTCGGTGCAGGCGCGCGGATCGACCTCCACGGAGCGCTCGACGCCGGGGGGCAGGCCGTCCACCGCGCCGCCACCCTGCACCGGGAAGCGCCGCAAGAGCTGGTCGAGCAGGGCCGCGAGCAGCGCCGGCGGCAGGTGCGTCGGGGTGCCGCCGCCGAGGTGGAGCACCGAGTGCGGGACGGCGCCGCCGAGCGCGTTCGCGACGCGGTCGACCTCGGTCTCGAGGGCGCGCGCGTAGCGCTCGATGCGCCCCTCGCTGTTCGTGATGAACGAGTTGCAGCCGCAGTACAAGCACCGGATGGCGCAGAACGGCAGGTGCACGTAGATCGCCACCGGTCGGGCCGCCTGCGTCACGGCGCCGAGCGCCGACGCGAGGGCCTCGGGGCCGAGGTCGCGCCACACCGGCACCGTCGGGTACGAGGTGTAGCGCGGTCCGCGAGTGTCGAGGCGCTGGGCGAGCTCGAGCAGTCGTTCGAGCCCCGCGGGCGGGGGCGCGGCGGGCGGTGCCGCGGGGCGGTGGTGACCTGGGTCAAGTACCATCATGTCCCTCGCTACTTAGCAGGACTCGTGCCGCCCACGAGCCTACCGCGACGCTGGCGTCCCTGCACGAGGGTTGCGGAGCGCCGGCGCAAGAGCTGCGCCGCGCCCCGCAATGGCTGCGTAGCGTAACGTCAGAAGGGCAGAGCTCGGGGGAACAGGATGTTGCTCTCCACGTGGATGTGCTCATGCAGGTCGCGCTCGAATGCCGCGAGCCCCTCGTAGAGGGCGCGGTAGCTGTTGCAGGCGTCCGCGGGCAGCGCGTAGCCGCCCGACACCTCGCGCAGCTTCCGTAGCACGTCCCCGGCCTCGACGTGCTCACGGCGCATCACCTCGACCGGCGGGGGCGGCGCGTGGCCCATCTGGCGGATCATCGGGAACAGCACCTGCTCCTCCTTCATGAAGTGCTGGTCGAGCTCCTCCTTGAGGCCGATGTAGAGCTCGGCGAGCTGGCGCAGCTCGGGGTGCCGCTCGCCGTGCACGCTGGCGACCTTGCGGGCCAGCCCCTCGAGGCGGGTGAGGTCCTCGAGCTGCGGCACGTGGTAGCGGCGCTCGATCTCGTCGCACAGCTGCTCGAGCCCGAGCGCGCTCCAGTCCGGGGCGTCCGGGGGCGCATCGGCCGACGCGATCTCGGCGAGCACCTTGTCGACCGCGACCCCGCGCTCGCCGCAGGCGTCGCCGAGCGGGCGCCCGCCCCCGCAGCAGAAGTCGATGCCGTGGCGCGCGAACACCTTGGCTGCACCGGGCGACTGCGTGACGATGTCGCCGACCTTCGAGTTGCCATCGAGCTGGTTCATGGTGGTTTTCCCTCGCTAGTGTGAGGACACCGGTAGCACGCCGCGCGGCCGTTACGGTGCGGAACGTCGCGGCGTCGGGCGCCGGCCTGCGAAACGTCAGCTCGCGAGCACTAGATGATCGACGTCATGGCTCGTCTTGCGATCGTCCAGGCGCCATCAGCGCCCGTACCGGGTGCGCCAGGCACCCGGTGCGAGGCCCGTGTGGCGGCGAAAGAGGGCGCTGAAGTGCGGCAGGGACCCGCAGCCGACGGCCCGCGCGACCTCGGCAAGGGGGGCGTCGCTCGTGGCGAGGAGTCGCTGGGCCGACCGGATCCGGGCGCGTCCGAGCTCCTGGGTGAGCGAGGTGCCGTGCTCGCCGAGGCGCCGCTGCAGGGTGCGCTCGCCGAGCGCGAGCGCGCGCGCGGCGGCGCCGACGTCGAGTGGCTCTCCGAGGCGGGTGTCGAGCCAGCACTGCAGGGCGCGCAGCACGGGCGCGGTCGCGGAGGCGTCGGCGTGGACGGCATCGCAGAGCTCGCCGAGCCGCGCGAGCTCGGCACCGGCCGGCGGCACGTGCGTCTCGCGCGCGAGCCAGCGCCCGGCCTCGCGGGGCTCGGAGAAGATCTCGACCGGGTAGGGGCGCCCCATCACCTCGTAGGCGCCGGCGATCACCGCACCGGGCAGGCCCGCGGGGCGCAGCAGCGCGAGCCTGCGCACCTGGCGGCCGAGGGCGACCGTCTCGGCGCGCACGTAGCGCTCGAGCTCGGTGAAGGCCTCCGGGTCGGGGCGCTCGACGCGACGCGCGTCGATGACCGACACGTGTGGCTCGGCGGGCGGCCCGAGCTCGAGGCGCAGCGACGTCACGAGCTCGCGACACGCGCTGCCGTCGGGTGCGCCCCACAGCACGACGCCCCACAGCGTCGGGGCCGCGCAGAAGTGCGCCCAGCTCGCGCCCGCCGCGTAGCGGGCGACCGGCGCGAGCGCCATCTCGGCGACCGTTGCGGCTCGCACGCGCAAAGCATACTGCGGCCCGCGCCGCCGGACCGGGCCAAATGGGCGCGCTTGCCTCAGCGCGTGCGCCGCGGGGCCGGCGGCGCCGCCGTCGCGCCGTCCTCGGGCCACGCGTGCTTCGGGTAGCGGCGCATGAGCTCGCGCCGCACGGCCGGGTAGTGTCGCTGCCAGAAGCCGGCGAGGTCGCTCGTCACCTGCACCGCGCGCTGGTTCGGGGCGCAGAGGTGCAGGACGAGCGGCACCTTGCCACCCGCGATCGCGGGCGTCGTTCCGAGGCCGAAGAAGTCCTGCAGGCGCGAGGCGACCCACGGGGCCTGGCCCGGCGCGTAGTGGATCTCGAGGGAGCGGCCGCCGGGCAGGGTGACGCGCTCGGGCGCGAGGCGCGCGAGCGCGCTCCGCAGCGGCGGCTCGAGCGCCGCGAGCGCCTCGGCCTCGAGCTCGAGCGCCGCGAGCTCCGCGAAGCTCGTGGCGTGCTCGCAGGCGCGCTCGAGCAAGGCTTCGGGTGAAAGGGGCGCGGCGTGGGCCCGATCCGGGCTCCCCTGGCGCACGGCCAGCTCGAGGCGCCCACACAGGCGCTCGAGGCCCGCCTTGGCCAGGAAGCGCTCGACGCCCGCGACCTGCACCGCGCGCCACAGCACCCGGCCGGTCTCCGGGCCCGGGGCCGCGCGCGCGCGCGTCTCCTCGAGCACGATCGAGCCGAAGGTGATGCGACTGCGCGCCTCGACGCGCTCGCTCCCGGCGTTCCACACGAGCTCGTCCTCCGCGCGCAGGCGCTCGGGCCATAGATCGAGGAGCCACTCGGGCTCGCAGGCGCTCGCGAGCCGCACGACGGAGCGGCCGGCCACCTCCTCGGCGTCGAGCGCGACGAGCAGGCTCGCCCGGTCGACGACGCTCGACTCGCCGAGCCGCGCCGTGGCGCCGCTCGCGAGCACGAGCTCGCGCTCGCCGTGACGGCGGCGGCGCGCGATGCGGTCCGGAAACGCGAGGCACAGGGCGAGCCCGAGCGCGCGGTCCGGGTCGTCGGCGTCGCGCTCCGCATGCCGGCGCGCGAGGCCGAGGAGCTGGCGACAGGCGGCGTCCACGGCGCGCGTCGCGCCCGGATCGAGGCCGAAGGCGCGTAGCCGTCCCGGCTCGAAGCGCGCGTCGCGCGCCTCCTGGAAGCGCGCCGCGAGCTCGGCGACGTCGCTGTCGCCGCTCGGGCCGCGCTCGTGGCCCGGGCTCGCTCCGACGACGTTGCGGCGCCGGATGTCGCGCTCGGACAGGAGCGCCGCGGCGAGACACGCCTCGCGCACGATGCCGCGGCGCTCGCCCTCGACGACGAGCCGCCCGAGACGCGGGTGCAGGGGCAAGGAGCGCATGCGCCGACCGAGCTCGGTGAGGGCGCCCGCGTCGTCGAGCGCGCCGAGCGCGAGGCAGAGCTCCGTCGCGGCGGTGAGCGCGCGCGGCGGGGGCGGTGTGAGCCAGGCGAGCGCCTCCGGGCGGGGCAGGCCGGGCCCGTGGAGCAGCAGCACCACCTCGCAGAGATCGAGCCGCGCGATCTCCGGCTCGGCATGGGCCGGGCGGCGCTCGAGGTCCGCACGCGTGTACAGGCGGAGCGCGCGACCCGGCCCCGTGCGCCCGGCGCGCCCGGCGCGCTGCTCGGCGCTCGCGCGGCTCACCTTGCCGGTCGCGAGCGTCCCGAGCCCGCTCCACACCGAGTGCGTGGCCACGCGCTCGAGACCGCTGTCGACGACCACCGAGACGCCGTCGATGGTGAGCGAGCTCTCCGCCACGTTGGTCGCGAGCACGATCTTGGCCGGCCCGACGGGCTCGACGGCACGGGCCTGCTCGTCGATCGGCAGCTCGCCGTGCAGGGCGAGGAGGCGCCGACCCGTCTCCGCCGCGAAGGGTGCGAGGGCCTCGCTCGCGCGCCGGATCTCGCCCGCGCCCGGCAGGAACACGAGCACGTCACCGCTGCGGGCGCTCGCGCCCGCGGGCGGCGGCGCGCCGAGCTCGCGCACGGCCGTCTTCACCGCGGCGCTCACCTGCCGCTCGAGGGGTCGGTCGTCGGGGCGCTCGAGGTGCTCGATCTCGACCGGGAAGGCGCGCCCCTCGCTTCGCACCCGGGAGCAGCCGAGAAAGCGCGCCACCGCCTCGGCCTCGAGCGTGGCGCTCATCACGACCAGGCGGAGCTCGGGCCGCAGGCTGCGGCGCAGCTCGGCGAGGAGCGCGAGCGCGACGTCGCCGGCCAGGCGCCGCTCGTGGAGCTCGTCGAGCACGACGACGGCGACGCCGTCGAGGCGCGGCCGCTCACACAGGCGGCGCAGGAGCACGCCGTCGGTGAGGTACACGAGGCGCGTGCGCGGTCCGGTCACGTCGTCGAAGCGCACGCTGTAGCCGACGAGGTCGCCCACCTCGGTGCCGTGCTCGTGCGCGACATGGCGCGCCGCGAGGCGCGCGGCGATGCGCCGGGGCTCGCTCACCCACACGGCGCCCGGCACGTCCGCCCGGACGAGCGCCCACGGCACGCGCGTCGTCTTGCCCGCGCCTGGCGGGGCCTCGATGACGAGCGCCCGGTCGCGCTCGAGGGCCCGCACGATGTCGGGCAAGAGCGGGTCGATGGGCAGCGGCCTCATGCGCCGTCGGGGCCCGGCTCTGCCCGGCGCAGTGGCAGCGTGAGCGTGAAGGTCGAGCCCTTGCCGGGCGCCGACTCGACCTCGACGCGGCCGCCGAGGAGCAGAGAGAGCTGGCGCACGACGCTGAGGCCGAGTCCGACCCCGCCGAAGCGGCGCTCGTCGCCGCCCTCGAGCTGCCGGAACGGCTCGAAGATGCGCTCGAGGTCCGCGGGCTCGATGCCGATGCCCGTGTCGCGCACCGAGAAGCGGAGCGCCTCGGGCGGGGCCCTTCGCACGTCGAGGGTCACGCGCCCGCCCTCGGGGGTGAACTTCACCGCGTTGCCGAGCAGGTTCACGAGCACCTGTGCGAGCTTGCCCCGGTCGGTGACGAGGTGGGGCAGGTCGGGCTCGACCACGACGTCGAGCTTCACGGCCTTCTTGCCGAGCATCCAGTGCGTGGAGGCGACGACGCTCTCCACGAGCTCCGCCGGCGCGACCGGTGCCGCGTCGAAGGCGAGCTTGCCGGCCTCGCTGCGCGCGAGCAGGAGCAGATCGTCGACGAGCTTCTGCAGGCTCTGCGCCGAGGCCTGGATGGTGCGGCACGCCTCGGTCTGTCGGTCGGTCACCGGGCCGTACACGCCGCTCTCGACGAGCTCCGCGACCGAGGCGATGCCGTGGATGGGTGTCCGGAGCTCGTGCGTGACGTTGGCCATGAACTGGCTCTTCTGCGTGCCCGCCTCGATGAGCTCCGCCGTCCGCGCCTCGAGCGCGCGCTCCTTCTGCCGCAGGGAGCGGAGGATCGCGCCCGTGTAGGTCGTCGGCAGGACGAGCACGAAGAGCTGGAAGGTGAGCGCGACGACGACGAGCCTGGTCGGCAGGGCGTGGGCGAGCAGCGGCGAGGGGTGCTGCGGCAGCACACCCGCGTGCACGAGCACGCTCATGGTACCGAAGGCCACGGTCACGATCGCCGCGACCGCGACCGTCACGCCCACGTTGGTGAGCAGCGCGATGACCGAGATCTCGATGACGTAGATGGCGAAGAGCGGGCTCGCCTGGCCGCCCGTGAGGTAGATGGCGCCGGTCATCACGGCGATGTCGGCGAGCACGTTGAGGCCCGACAGCTCGAGCGCGGCCACGTTGCGGCGCAGGGCCAGCAAGGCGATCGTGTTGGTCACGAGCTTCGCGATCCAGAGCGCGTGGAAGGCCGGCGAGGGCGGGATGATGCCGAGCGCCTGCGAGCCCGTGGCGAGCCCGGCGAAGGCCGCGGCGAGGCCGTAGCCCGACCACACGCCGAACCACAACCGCGGGCGGTTGTGCTCGAGACCCATCTCGGCGGCGAATGCGGGGTAGCGCATGGGCCCATTCAAGCCGCAATTCGCGCGGCGCGCGAGGGTGCGGGCTCGAGGCTCCCGACGCCCGAGCGCGCCGTCAGCCGAGCAGCGTCGTGACGCGCGCCAGCATGGAGCGCAGCGAGAAGGGCTTCAGCACGTAGTCGTTCACGCCGAGGCTCTTCTGCGCGTACGGCGCGGCGTGGGCAGTGTCCGTGTACACGGCGCTCATGAGCACGATGGGGAGCTTCTTGCCCTCCGGCGTGCGCCGCACGTCGAAGCACACCTCGAAGCCGTTGCGCAGCGGCAACTGCACGTCGACCAGCATGAGATCGGGCTTCTCGTCGCGAAAGCGCTGCACGCCCTCGGGGCCCGTCCGGGCCACGCTCGTCTCGTAGCCATGCGCGCGCAGGTAGTCGCTGAGCGCGCCGGCGCTGACGGCGTCGTCCTCGACGATCAGGATCTTCTTGTCCACGGGCCCACCTCCGTTCCCCACCGGGTAGGGTAGCACGAGCCCGACGGCTGCTCAGCGCTCGTCGCGCCGCCGCCGCCCCCGGCGCCGCCCGTGCCTTCGCTCTGGCAGGTCGGGCTGCAGCCGTCGCCCGCGACGCCGTTCGCGTCGTCGCAGTCCTCGACGCCGACGTGGACGAAGCCGTCGCCGCAGCTCGCGAACTGGCAGGTGACGAGGCACTCGTCGAGGTTCGACGCGTTGCCGTCGTCGCAGGCCTCGGTGCCTGCGCGCGCGGGCCTCAAGGCCCTCTCGCGCTCGCTCCGGGTGCGGGATCGCGGTGCGTCGGATTCAGAGGATCGGCACGTCCGGCGGCGGCATGGGCAGGGTGCCATCGCCGACGTTGACGGTGTTGCCCTGGCCGAGCTGTCCGGCCACGTTGGAGCCCCAGCAGCGCACCGCGCCGGTCGTCAGGATGGCGCACGTCACGAAAGCGCCCGCGGCGAGCCGTTTCACGGGGCCACCGACGTTCACGTCGGGCGGTGGCATCTCGCCAGGGTCATCGCCGCGGTTGGCCGTGCTGTCGTAGCCGAGCTGCCCGTGGTCGTTCGCACCCCAGCACCGTACGACGCCGGTGTCCATCAGCGCGCAAGCGTGTCGTTCGCCGGCCACGAGCTGGGTGACGGTGCCGGCGCCGACATCCGCGCCCGCCTGGGTCATCGGCACCGTCCCATCGCCGATGTTGGCCGTGTTGCCCACGCCGAGCTGGCCCGCAAGGTTCTCACCCCAGCAGCGCACGGCCCCTCCGGCGCTTTCGTGCGCGCACGCGAAGGTCGCGCCCACGGCGAGCAGATCGATGGGCGCGGCGAGGGGGAGATCCGCCGTGGGCATCTCGCCCGGATCGTCGCCGAGATTGTTGCCGTTGCCGGAGCCGAGCTGCCCCTGGTATCCCCCGCCCCAGCAGCGGACGTTGCTGGCGGCCGTGAGGGTGCACGAGAACTGGTAACCGAGCCCGAGCTGCGCGACAGGGCCTATCGCGACGTCGCCGGGCGGCATGAGCAGCGCGCCCGTGCCGATGGACGTCGTGTGCCCGTAGCCGAGACCGCCGGCGTCGTTGTCGCCCCAGCAGCGGACGACGCCTGTGTTGACGAGGACCGCGCAGTTGTGCGTGCCACCCGCGGCGAGCGCGGAAACCCCACCGCCGGTATTCACGTCGGCAGGTGGCATCTGTCCGGCCGCGTCGCCGACATTGACGGTGCCGTCATAGCCGAGCTGGCCGTAGAGCCCCAGGCCCCAGCAACGCACCGCGCCGCCGGCCAAGAGCGCACACACGTGATTCTCGCCGGCGGCGAGCTTCGTGACCTTGCCACCGACGGCGACGTCGGGTGGGGGCATCTGGCCCGGCTGGCTCCCGATGCTGTTCGCGTTGCCGTAGCCGAGCTTGCCGAATCCGCCGTCGCCCCAGCAGCGCACGGCGCCCGAGCCTAGCAGGGCGCAGGCGCTGAAGCGGCCCATGGCGACGTCGCGCACGGTCTCGACGCAAGTGTGGCTCGGCCCGCACCCGCCGGTCTCGCAGTCGGCGTCGCTCGCGCAGCCAGAGCCGATGGCGCACGTCGCGCCGCTGCCCGCGCTGGTGCAGCCGGCGTCGCAGGTGCCGCACGCATCGGCGTTGCCGTCGTCGCACGCCTCTGTGCCGTCGATCACGCCGTCGCCGCAGCTCGCCACGCACAGGTGGCTCGACGGGGCGCAGAGGCTCTTGCAGTCGGCGTCCGCGGCGCAGCCGACGCCGACAGCACAGTCCTTCGCCGGAGACTGCGGCCCCGCCTGGCAGTCGGCGGTGCACGTGCCGCACGGGGAGCTGTTGCCGTCGTCGCAGGTCTCGCCGGCCTCGACCGTGCGGTTGCCGCAGACCGACCCGCCGCCGGCACCCGCCGAGCCGCCGTCGCCGGCCGCTCCGCCAGCACCGCCGCCGCTCGCGCCGGTACCGCCCGCGCCAGTGCCGCTGCGAACCTGCGGCTCGGGGCCTGGGCACCCGGAGACCGCGAGCGCGAAGGCCCCGATGGCGAACGCGACCGCGGTGGAAGGCCCCGGGGACCAGGAAGTCGACATGCATGCCTCCCGCGCGGTGGCTCGTCCCGCAAGCGCGATGCGACATGCTAACGAGCGCCGATCGGGCGGGTCAAGCGGGCCCGAGTGGCCCGCGGATCCGTCCCGGCCGCCGCCGGCGCGAGGCGCGCGAACAGGCGCGCGCCGAAGTCGGCCACGAGGAGCATGCCGAGCACCCACCAGAGCAGGATCCAGACGGGGACACCGCCGAGCCAGCCGAGCGCGTAGCGGTGCAGGC
>JADLAB010000274.1 GCA_020848455.1 Polyangiaceae bacterium | reverse complement strand
GATCGCCCGCACCTCGCGCACGAGCCCGAAGTCCTGGTTGTAGACGGTGATCGCCACCTTCTCGCGCCCCGCCGCGCCCGAGCCCCGCGCGGCCACCGGCCCGCCCGTGTCGGGTGGAGTCTTCGGCCCGGTGCCGTTGCACGCGGACAGGAGAGCGACGAAGCCGAGGACCACGAGCGAGGGGATGCGGTGCTGCATGGCGAGCTCGGCCGGGAGCCTACTCACCGGGTTCCGGAGCCGCAATCGCGCCGGGGCGGGGAGCAGGGTTCGAACGGCAGCCGGCGCCTCACCCCCCCGCGAGCGCGCGCGCGCGCCCTTCCTCGTCGCGCAGGCCGAGGCGCGCGAACGCCGTGGCCGCTGCCTCCGCGAGCTCCCGCGCGCGCTTGCGACGCTCGTCGCCCTGCCCGAGCTCCGTCGTGTCGTGCAGCGTCTGCGCGAGCGCGAGCTCGGCGTGCGCGAGCTGGGCCTCGCCGCGGATGGCCTCGAGAATGCGGCGCGCATCCTCGAAGAGGGCGAGCCCGACCGCGGGCTCCGTGCCCGGCTCCGAGAGCGCGATCTGCGCTTGCAGGCGCAGCGCCTCGGCCTCGAAGTGACGCTCGCCGTGCGCGCGGGCGAGCGCGAGCGCCGCCGCGGCCGAGGTGCGCGCCTCGTCGAGCTGCCCGAAGCGGTAGTGCACGTCGCCGAGCAGCCGGTGGGTGTCGCTCACCTGGTGGGTCACGCCCCAGCGCTCGGCCTCGGTGATGGCGCGCTCGAGCGCCGGCCGCGCCTCGGCGTGGCGCCCGAGGTGGATGTAGAGCTCGCCCGAGTTGTTGTGGGCCTTGCGCAGCGTCTCGGCGTCGCCGACGCGCTCGGCGAGCTCGCCCGCCTTGCGGCTCGCCCGGAGCGACGCCTCGTGGTCGCCGCGCAGGAAGAGCGCGTTGCCGAGCGACAGCATCGCCTGCCCGAGCAGGAGCTCGTCCTCGAGCTCGCGCGCGATCGCGACGGCGCGCGTCGCGGCCCCGAGCGCCTCGTCGACCTCGCCGCGCCCGAAGTGCACCATGAGCAGCACCCGATCGAGCTGGGCACGCGTGCGCAGCTCGCGCGTGAGCCCGAGGGCCTGCCGGCACACGCGCTCGGCCTCGTCGTAGGCGCCCTGGTGGTAGCGGATGCGGGCGAGCAGCTCGAGGCAGGCCGCGAGCTCCTCGGGCTCGCCGGCGCCGAGCAGCTCGCAGGCCTCGCTCGCCTCCGCCGCGGCGCGCTCGGCCTGCCCCTGGCGCAGCAGGGCGTCGGCCCGCGCGCGCTTCACGCTCGCGACCGCCCCCGCCGGGGCCTCGGCCTCGGTCGCGCTCGCGAGCGCCGTCTCGAAGGCCCCGAAGGCCGCCGCGTACTCCTGCAGGGCGGCGCACGCCTCGCCGAGGTGGCGGAACAGGACGAAGCGCTCGGCCGCGCCGAAGGCCCCGGCGTCGAGCCGCCCGGCGAGCTCGGCAGCGCGCTCGTAGCGCAGGCGCGCCTCCTGGTTCGCGAACAGGGCCCGGGCCGCGTCGCCCGCGAGCCGATAGGCCCGCGCCGCCCGCTCGAGCTCGCCCGCAGCCTCGAGGTGCTCGGCGTAGCCGGGCTGGCAGGCCGCGCGCTCGGGCCGGCCGCCGCTCGCCTGCTCGATCCAGCGCGCGACGCCCGCGTGCATGCTCTGGCGCTGCTTCTTCAGCACGCGCTCGTGCAGCACCTCGCACAGGATGCTCGACGCGAAGGCGTACTCCTCCTCGCCCTCGAAGCTCGCGCTCGCGCGGCGGTGGACGAGGCCGCGGCTGCGGGCGCGCTCGAGCGCCGGCCCCACGGGCTCGCCGTGCAGCGCCTCGACCGCACCGGTCCAGAACACCGCACCGACGACGGCGGCCTCCTGCAAGATCTGGCGCTCCTCGCGCGGCAGGGCGTCGACCCGGGACTGCAAGAGGCCCTGGATCGAGGCGGGCACCTCGAAGCGGCTCTGCCAGCCCGGATCGAGCGTCCAGCCCGACTCGTGGCGCGCGATGAGGCCGCGCTCGAGCAGGAGCTTGACGATCTCCTCGAGGAAGAACGGGTTGCCGCCGGCGCGCGCGACGATGGCGCGCACGAGCTCGTCGGGCAGCCGGTCCAGCCGTGCGCACAGGGCGCGCACGAGCTCGGTCGCGATCTCGTCCGGGAGCGGCCGCAGATCGACCCGGTGCTGGTAGCGCTTGCCCTCGGCCCAGGTCGGCCGCGTGTCGTAGAGCTCGGGGCGCTGCAGGCACACGAGCAGGATGGGCGCGTCGAGCGCGTCGCCGAGCAGATCGAGGAAATCGAGCGTCGCATCCGGCGCCCAGTGGATGTCCTCGCACACGACGACCAGCACCTCGGCGCTCGCGCTGCGCTGCTCGAGCAGGCGGCGCACGCCGTGCAGGGCGCGCCGCAGGCGCAGCTCGCGCCCCGTGTCCTTCGCCTCGGGCTCGACCGGCAGGCCCATGAACCACGCGAGCGCGACCGCGTCGCCGTGCTCGATCTGGTAGCGCTTCTCGAGCAGCGGCAGGGCCAGCTCGGGCTCGGCCTCGAGATCTTCGGGCACGAGCTCGTCGACGAGATCGCGGATGAGGTTCATGGGCTGCCCCGAGCCCGGCGGCAGACAGCGCGTGCGCAGGACGGCGAGGTTGCCGACCTCGGCCTCGGCGCGCGCCACGGCCTCGTTCACGAGCCGGCTCTTGCCGATGCCCGCGACGCCGACGACGTTGACGATGCCGGGCTTCTTGCGGCGCTGCGTCTCGGCGATCCACTCGGACACGACGCGCAGCTCGAGCTCCCGACCCAGCATCGGCACCTCGACACCGGGCACGCCGCGCATGCCGAGCCGCGCGGGCCGGCGGCGCTCCGCGAGCACGCGGTGGACCTCGAGCGGCTGGTCCTTGCCCTTGACCTTGAGCGGAGGCCGGTCCTCGACCTCGACGAAGGCGCGGACGGCGAGGTAGGTCTCGTGGCTCACGAGCACGCCGCCGACGTCGGCCGCGTGCTCGAGGCGCGAGGCGGTGTTGACCGCGTCGCCGTAGATGGTGAAGTCCTTGCGGTCGAGCCCGCCCACGCGCCCCGCGAGGACCATGCCGGTGTTGAGGCCGATGCGCATCGCGAGCCGGGCGCCGACCTCGGCCTCGAGCTTGTCGGCGAAGCCGACGAGCGCGGCCTGCATGGCGAGCGCCGCCCGCACGGCGCGCAAGGCGTCGTCCTCGTGCGCGACCGGGATGCCGAAGTAGGCCATGACCGCGTCGCCGATGAACTTGTCGATGGTGCCACCGCGATTCGTGATCTCGCGCGTGAGCACCTCGAAGCAGCGGTCCATGATGTCGCGCACCGCCTCGGGATCGAGCTTCTCGCTCATGGCGGTGAAGCCCGACACGTCGGCGAACAGCACCGTGACGAGCTTGCGCTCCTCGTCGCCGTCGGGCGCGCCCTCGGTCGGCCCGAGCCCACCCGCGGCGCTCGGGCGCGGCGCCGCGCTCGGGCCCGGCGCTCCCGCACCGGGCGGGCGCTCGACCGGTCGACCCCGCAGCCTCGCACCGCAGGCGGCGCAGTGCCGGTCGCGCGGGCGCGCGAGCTCGCCGCAGCGCGGGCACTCGTCCGGCCGCGGTGGGCGCGGCAGCGCGCTGCCGCACGCGACGCAGAAGCACGCGCCCGGGCGCCCGTCGCGACCGCAGGCGCCGCAGCGCGAGAACACGGCCGCGAGATCGCCGCCGCACGCCTCGCAGAACCGCGCCCCCTCGGGACTCGTGTGGCCGCACGCCGTGCAGCGCCGCTCGGTGCCGCCAGCCGCCGCGTCGCTCATGGGAGCCCCCTTTCGACCTTCGACCTTCGAGCTACGACCTTCGACCGCTTCAGAACATGAACGGCAAGAGGAACATCTTCACGGCCGCGAAGACCGTCAGCCCGAGGGCGCAAGCGATGAACGTGACCTTGATCGACAGGCGCTTCAGCGTGGCGGCGATGCCCGCGAAGAACATCGACATCGTGTAGAACAGGGTCGTGAACATGAAGGCGTCGCCGTTGGCGTCCTCCTCCTGGCCCTGGGTGAAGATGGCCTCGCCGGCCTTCACCGTCTCGGCCGCGGCCGCGAGGCGCGAGGCGACGTAGGGCTGCACCGGCCGGCCCGCGAAGGCGGGGAAGATCTTCGCGGCCTCCTGCTGCTCGGGCGTGCCGAGCGCGTAGCCGGGGAACTCGAACGGCGTCTTGCCGGTCTGCGACGCCCAGGCGATGGCGATGCGGAAGTCCTCGCCCATCAGCTTCGTCTCGATGTACTTCGCCACGGTGAGCCGCGTCTGATCGTTCTGCGCCTCGCCGACCGCGCCCTCGGCCACCCACTGGGTGTAGAGCATGGCGTCGACGGTCATGACCTGCGCGCCGAGCAGCATGGCCGAGGTGGCCTCGTTCATCTTCACCGTGCCCTGGTGGTACGTGAGCAGCGCCTGGCCGCCCCACATGTCGCCCTGGTGCGCGGCGAGCGCCGACAGCGCCGTCGCGATGCCGAGAACGAGCGCGGCCACGACGTCGGTGATGTAGAGGCGGCGCTCGGCGCGCTTCTCGGCCTCCTCGTCCGCACCGGCGAGACCCGGTGGGCCACCGCCGCCGGGCGGCGTCCCCGGCGGCAGGGGTGGGCCGGGCGGCAGCGGGGCCATGCCCTGGGGCGGTTCGAAGGCACTCGGCATCGGCGGCCCGGGCGGGGCACCCGGCGCGGGCGCGGCTGGGGGCGGAGCGCCCCACGGTGGCTGCTGGGTCACGTTCTCCCTCCGTTCGGCCCGACGCTACAACGAACGCGGCGACGGCGCTCGGTCGTCGTCGGCCCGGGGCGGGCACGCCACGCCGGCGCCCGGATCGCGCGCGCGGCGGCGGGCGGGCGGCGCCACGCAGGCGTGGCCTGGCCGAGGCGCCACCGCGTCCGCGCCGAACGCGCAGACGCGCCGGGGCTACGGCGCCATGGGCACGGTGCCGTGCGCGCCGACCATGTAGACCGGCACGCAAAACCCCTCGGCGGCGTGGAGTCGCTCGAGCAGGACGTCGATGGGCTGGTCGCTCTCGTGATGGACGCCAAGCTTCTGCACCGGCTCGGCGATCGAGCGCGCGAAGCCCGCGACCCAGGCGTTCGCGCCCCGGTCGCTGTTGCGGACGATGCGCCCCTCCCGCGTCACCGCGCGATCCTGCAGGCCCGCGTGCTCGAGCGCCTCGTGCAGGTGCGTGCCTAGCGATCGGGGAAACACGCCGCGCTCGGTGAGCCCGCCGATCCAGCGCCAGAGCTGGCCGAGGAGCGGGTTCTCGTGCGTCACCCAGTGCCCGCCTGCGAGATCGATCTCGTGGAACGCGACGACGCCCCCCGGACGCACGAAGCTCGTCAGGTGGCGGACCGTGGCGACGGGGTCGCGCTGGTGGATCAGCACGAGCCGGCCGACCACGGCGTCGAACGGCCGGCCCCCCGCGACGGCCTCGACACCGGGCTCCTCGCACTCGGCGAAGCGCACGTTCGTGAGCCCCTGCGCCGCCGCGCGCGCGCTGGCGAGCTCGACCGCCTGAGCCGAGCGATCGATGCCGATCACCTCGCCGGTCGGGCCCACGATCTCGCGCGCGAGCAGCGACACGTCCCCCACCCCGCAGCCGAAGTCGAGCACGCGCATGCCCTGCTGAAGGCCGGCGCTGCGCAGGACGGCCCGCGTCGCGCCGCGCAGGAAGGCCCCCTGGTGCTCGAGTCGCTGGAGCTCCTCCGGAGAATGGCCCAGCACGTATCCCCTGGCGTCGCCTTGCGTCGTCATCGTGTTCACCTCCCTGCGCTCGGGGGCGGATGGCCTCCGAACGATGACACGCCAAAGAGCGCAGACCGTCATGCGCGTCAAGGTCCAAGGAGGAATGACGATACGTCACCGTGACGGGCACCCATGCGAGCTCCGCCGCGCCGCAAGCGTCCTGAGGGGGCCCGCGGCCGCCTGGCGCTTCAAGTCGGCGCGCGCTCCGCGCGCGCGAAGAGCTCGCGCCCCACGAGCGCCATCACCGCAGCGAGCCCGAGCATCAGGAGCCCGGCCGACGGAATCGCGAGCCACGCCAGCGACTCCTTGGCTTCGCCGGTGCCGCCGAGACCGGGCGCCGCACGGGCCGCCAGCATCCAGTAGAGCGAGTAGCCGAGCCCGCCGAGCCCCGCCGCGAGGGCCACGCCGCGCCGCGCGAGCACGGGCGGCCGCCGCAGCGCGGCCAGGAGCAGGATCGAGCCGAGCGCGACCGCGCCGATCGCGCCGCCGTGCAGGTGCGCGCGCTTGTAGTAGCTCCAGCTCTTGTCGACGACGCTCTTCATCTTCGCGGTGTCGCCCTGGTACACGGTGTCGCGCACCACCTCGGCGCGGGCGGTCAGGCCCTCTCGGAGCGAGTCCTCGAAGGCGCCGAACGCGCCGCCGAAGCCGAAGCCGAACAGGATGGTCAGCAGGGCGAGCATCGCGCCCCAGCGCGACGCTCGCAGGCGGGAGATGAAGTCGTCGTGGCCCATGGGCGTCGGTGCTTGCACATCGCGGGCCGATGCCGCGGCCCCGCGACGACACGACGAGAAACGGTGCCGCGACTGCGCGCCGGGCGGCGGGCGCCGGCACGGTCTGCGGGCCCACGCACGAATTTCGCAGCGGCGTGCCGCGCGTGAGGCCCGACGCACGGGCTCGGGCCGCGCGCGTCAGCCGCCGCCGCCCTGCTCGTCGCGGAGCCCGCGGTACTCGAGCTCGACGGCGAGGAAGCGCTCGGCCTGCATGCGCAGGAGCGCGAGCGCGACGGCGGGGTGGGCGCGCACGAGCGCGAGGAAGGGCTCGTAACCGAGCACGCCGAGCCGCGTCGTACCGCGCGCGACGGCGCCCGCGAGCCGCCGCCCGCCCGCGCCCCCCGTGAAGAGCGCGAGCTCGCCGAACAGCTCCCCCGGCCCGAGCGTGCGCCGCACGCGGAGCGAGCCGTCGGGCGCGCGCGACACGATGTCGACCGCGCCCGCGACGACCACGAAGGCCTGCTCGGCCGCATCGCCCTCGGCGAAGAGCTCGCCGCCGTCCTCGACGACGGCGTCCTTCATCAGGTAGCACAGGCTGCGGAGCTCGATCTCGCCGAGCGTGCGGAAGGGGCCCGCCTGCCGCAGGAGTCGCATCGTGGCTTCGTCGTCGCGCATGGCTCGCTCCTCGTCCCGTCAGTGGCGCCCGGCTGCCTCTTCGAGCTCCGCGAACAGACCGCCCTTTTCCATGAGCTCGACGCGCGTCCCGCTCGCCGCGATGCGCCCGCCGTCGAACACGATCACGCGGTCGAAGCGATCGAGCCACGCGAGCTGGTGCGTGATGGCGACGACCGTGCAGCTCGGATCGGGCGCCGAAAAAAGGTCGAACACCTGCCGCGCCGAGGCCTGATCGAGGCTCGCCGTCACCTCGTCGAGCAAGACGAGGCGCGGCTTCTTCAAGAGCACGCGCGCGAGGGCGACCTTCTGCCGCTGCCCGCCCGAGAGGCGCGAGCCGCGCTCGCCGACCGCGAAGTCGAGCCCCGCCCGGCGCACCTCGTCGGCGAGGCCCGCCGCCTCGACCGCCCGGCGCAACAGGGCCCGTACGCGCTTGCCGGCCGACAGATCGGCCGGATCGAGGTGCCCGAAGAGCAGGTTGTCGCGCACGGACAGGACGTCGTTCCAGCGCTCGGGGTCGTAGACGGGCGGCGCCTCGGGGCCGAGCGCCTCGCGCATGGCCGCGCGCGCGGCGACCACCTCGGAACGGCGCTCGTCCTTCGACAGCCGGCCGAGCAGGCCGCGCCGCACGAGCTCGCGGTAGGTCGCGTCGCCGAGCGCCTCGCGCCGGAGCGGGCGCCCGCGCGTGAGGTCGGCGAGCCGGCCGCGCTCCTCCACGTCCTCGGCGCTCGTGCCGAGCGTGCGCAGGAGCTCGGGCGCGTCGGCGGCCACCGAGCGGAGGTAGTCGAGGTCCGCGAGGACGGCCTCGTGGCCGAGCGCGCAGCAGAGCTCCGAGAGCCCGGCCCGCTCGGCCGCGGCGCTCCACGCCGCGAGCTCCGCGTCGTCGACCTTGCCGTCCTCGTCGGGCGCGAAGAGCAGGTTCTCCGCGACGCCGGCGCGCTCGAGGTAGCGGCCGGGCACGAAGCGCTCGACCGCGCTCTCGGCCTCGACCTCGGCGGCGATGGCCCGGCGGACCGCGAGCAGGCGCTCCGCGCGCTCCGCCGGCAGGCGCACCTGCAGGCCGAGGTCGAAGAGATCTTCGGCGAAGGCGACGCGCTCGCACGCCGCGAGGAGCGCGCCGTCGACCGCGGCGGGCTCGGCGGCCCCGAGCGGGCCACCGTCCTCGAGAAAGGAGAGCGGTCGGTTCGGATCGCCCACCGGCGCACGCAGGAGCGCGTACACGAGGTTGTCGCGCAGGCTGCCCGCGAACACGACGGGCGTCTGGCCGACGACGCCGACCGCGGCCGTGAGCTCGGCGATGGTGAAGTCCTCGACCGGCGTGCCGTCGATGCGCGCCACCCCCGCGGCGGCGCGCAGGCGCCCGCAGAGCAGGTTGAGGGCCGTGCTCTTGCCGCAGCCCGAGCGCCCCACGAAGGCGACGCGCTCGCCCGGCGCGACGGCGAGCGACACGCCGTCGAGCACGGGGCGCGAGCGGTCGTAGGCGAAGCGCACGTCCTCGAGCGCGATGGCCGCGCCGCGCCCGGGGTCGGGCGGCGGTGGCGCGCCCTTGCCGTCGACGAAGGCGCGCGGCAGCTCGAGGTACTCGCCGAGCTCGTCGAAGCGGTCCTGCGCGGTGCGCCACAGGGGCGGCACCTTGATGAGCTTGTCGAGCGAGGCGTAGAGCCCGCCGAGCACCCCGGCGAAGGCGACGATCTGGCCGATGGC
Source organism: Polyangiaceae bacterium (assembly GCA_020848455.1). Taxonomy (GTDB): domain Bacteria; phylum Myxococcota_A; class Polyangia; order Polyangiales; family Polyangiaceae; genus JACRDA01. Next base: position 1,801 of record JADLAB010000274.1, on the reverse strand, counting down.
CATCGCGCCGCGCATCGCGAGCGTGGCGCCGTACAGGTAGACGATGATGGGCCCGATGAAGCGCGTCAGATCGATGAGCAGCGAGATGTAGCCGCCGTAGCGCGTGATGTCGGCGGCCGAGCGCGCCACCTCGTCCTGGCGCAGGGCGAGCTTCTGCTCCTCGTAACGGTAGGTGCCGTGCACCTGCACCTCGAAGGCCGAGGACAGCGTCTCCTGCAGGCCCGCGTTGTAGCGGCCGAGCCGGGCGCCGATGCTCTTCGAGGCGCCCGCGAGGCGGCGGCTGATGCGCGGGGCGACGAGCACGACGACGGGCAGGATCGAGATCGCGATGAGCGCGAGCTCGATGCTCATCGACAGGAGGTAGCTCGTGTAGACGACGAAGGTCGTCGCCTCGATGAGCGGCTGCACGAACACGTTCGGCACGCTCATGCCGAGCCGGCCGACCTCGGTCTGGATGCGGTTGATGAGCTGCCCGACCGAGGTCTTGGCGAAGAAATCCGTGCCGAGGTGCAGCACCTGCGCCGTGAGCTCGGCGCGGAGCTTGGCGTGGAGCACGTTGCGCAGGCGCTCGGCCGCGAGGGCCTGGCGGTACTCCATGAAGGCGCGCACGAGCGCGACGCCGAGGAGCGCACCGCCGAGCTTCCACAGGAGCGCCGTGTCCTTCTCCGGGATCGCCTGGTCGAGGATCATCCGGAACAGGTGCACGGGCGCGAGCCCGAGCAGCACGCACGCGCACACGATGCCGAGCAGCCGCAGCTGCCCGGCGCGATCCGCGCGCAGGATGTACCGGAACACGCTTCCCCGCCGGCGCTTGTCGCGGCCCATCGGCGCAGCATAGTCGCAGGCCGCGCGAGGTGAACTGCCTTCAGCCCGCGGGCGCGGTCCCCGGCTCGACCTCCACCGTCACCAGGGCGGCGCGGTGGCCGCGCGGGGTCGAGACGCGCACGTAGCGGACGCGCGCGCGCGAGTGGAGGACCGGCCGCGGGGCGCGCGGGCTCGTGCGCACGAGATCCTGCGCCCGCACGAGCACGTCGGCGCCGAGCTCCGCGTCGCGCACGAAGCCGTGGCCGAGGGCGGCGTCGAACCAGCGCACGGTGCCGGTCGCCGGCGTGCCGTGGACGCGGGCGTCGACCGAGACCGCCCGGATGCGGGGCGCGGGGCGCACGCCGGCGGCCGAGCCGCGACCCTGGCGCGCGAACGGGAAGAAGGTCACGTGCTGCCCGCGCCGCGGCACGCCCTCGGCGTCGAAGTCGCGCACGTGAAAGAAGCGGCTCTCGCCCCCGGTGTCGCGCACGAACCCAAAGCCGCGCTCGGGGTGGAAGCTCGTGATGCGGCCACGCGCGGGCGCGGGGCGGCCGATGCGGCGGAGCGCCCGCACGGCCACGCGCCGCACGCCCTGGTTCGGCAGGAGCTCATACAGGGTCGCGGCCGCCTCCTCGCCGCCGAGGCGGCCGAGCGCGTCCACCGACCAGTAGGCGGCGCCGAGCGTCGCCGTGCGGGCCACGTCGCACAGGGCCGCGCGCGCCCGCCCGTCGCGCAGATGACTCAACGCGCGGCACAGGAACTCGAGGTCGACGGTGTCGCCCGCCGCACGCGCCCGCTCGAGCGCCGCGAGCAGCGGCAGCGTCGCGCGCCGGTCGCCGAGCTCGCCGAGGAGGTAGATCGCCTCACGCCGGTCGAGGCGCTCGGGGCCCTCGAGACGCAGGCAAAGCTCCTGGCGGGTGTCGGTCACGTGGCGGCCCTCAGCGTGTCCGAAGGGCGTGTTCCAGGCGCTCGCGGGCGGCCGTGCGCAGCGCTCCGT
>JADLAB010000273.1 GCA_020848455.1 Polyangiaceae bacterium | reverse complement strand
GGGGGCTCACTTCAGGATGAGGTGCCCGAGCGAGTAGCAGCGGTCGCCGGTCACCGGCCGCACCCGCACGGCGCGCACCGAGCGCACGGGCGTGTCGAAGTCGCGCGTGTAGCGCGCCAGCCCCTTGAAGGGCTCCTCGGGCTTGGCCGGCGCGGCGGGCTGTTCGGCCGGGCCGGGCGGCGTCTTGCCGGCCGACTCGGGCGCCGGCGCCGTGCTCTTGGCCATCTCGGCGTCGCGCGCGAGCTCGTCGCCGCGCGCCCCGACGATGACGTGCCGCACCTCCGGCTTGCCCTCGTCGTCCTCGCCGTAGAGCTCGACGTCGTACTTGTCGTTGCTGTCGACCGTGATCTCGAAGCCGGCGATGTCGCGCGTCGGGGCGATCTCGATCTCGACCACCTCGTCACCGAGGATGATGGTGTTGCCGGTGTCGTCCCAGTCGACGCGCTCGTTCCTCACCTTCTTGAGATCGCGCTCGGCCTTGCGCACGATGTTCTTCGGCAGGTACTTCACCACGAGCTCGTAGGTCGGCAGATAGTAGAGGATCGACATGCCGACGAAGGTGACGCCGATGCCGTACGACAGCTTGCCGAGCCACAGCTTGCGCTCGCGGTACGCCTCGGTCGCCTTCGCGTAGGCGAACGCGCCGGTGATGAGCACCGGGTACACGAAGCGAAAATCGCCGTGGTGCCCGGAGGGGATGGTCATCTTGAAGGCCATGTGCAGCCCGATGAGCATCACCGCGCTCGCGCCGAGCGCGAAGTAGCGCGACGGCCGCGAGGGATCGGGCCGCCGGCGCAGCATGACCAGGCTGCCCAGGGTGAGCGCCACCATGCCGAGCAGGAGGAAGTTCATCACCTCCGCCATGCGCCGGTTCCAGCGGAAGCTCGTCTCGCCGTCGGGCACGTTGTTGTGCGTGGCGAACAGGCTCGATTTGAGCAGGTGGTCCCAGTAGTACTGGCGCCCGGAGCCGTCGCGCCGCGCCATCACGTAGGGCTCGCGCAGGAACTGCTCGAGGTCGAAGTAGAGGTAGTTGCCCGGCTCGTTGCCCACGAAGTCGCGCGGGTGGATCTGGTAGGCCGTCCCGAGCAGGCCGCCGGTCGCGCCCCCCTCGCTGCCGGTGCCGCGCTTCCACACGAAGGCGCCGATCGCCGCGGCCGCGAGCAGCATCACCGGGACCGTGCGCTTCAGGATGCGCCAGCGGCCCGGCCCCTTGAGGAAGCGGTAGGCGACCACGACCCCCATCACCGCCGGCACGACCAGGCCGTTCGACTTCGTGAGCACGGCGAGGACCGAGAACAGGCTCGCGAGCGCGATGTCGCGCAGGCGCTCGGACTGGAACCACGCGATCACGTGGTAGAAGCCCGCCGCGATGAACGTGCTGACGAGCACGTCGTTGTGCATGCGCGCCGAGTTCATCACCGTGTAGGGCCAGAACACGATGAGCGCCATCGCGAAGCGCAGCACGAAGCGGCTGTCGGAGAGCCGGCGGATGGTGAGCGCGGCGTAGATGAGGAAGACGAAGATCGCGACGAAGGAGACGAGCTGCGGGCCGCGGGTCGGCACCTCGAGCCCCGTCACCTCGAAGATGCGATAGGCCACCGCCGCGACGATGTAATAGATGGGCGGGTGGTGGCAGATGAAGCAGGTCTCCTGCGTGGGCAGGGACTTGTTCTTGATGAGGTACTGGACGTACTCGAGCTGCGCGTCGCCGTCGTAGTTGCGCTCGCCGTAGCCCGTGTACGTGAAGTAGAGCGCGTAGAGCCCGAGCCCCGCGGCGACGATCACGATCGTCGCGAGGTCGAAGCGGAGCTTGCGCATCAGCGTGACGGACAGGACGAGCGCCGGCAGGCCGCACGCGAGCCCGCCGACGATGGGCGGCGCGTGCGTGTACCACACGACCGCGACCCCGAAGGCGATGAGGAACAGGCACCCGAGGATGACCTGGGTGTGCTGATCGAAGGCGAGCCATTTCGGCATCGCCAGGCGCTTCTTGGGCGCACCCTTCGGCGGCGGCACGGGTGCCGGCGCCGGCGGCGGCGTCACCGCGCCCGCGCGCCCCTCTGGCTCGTTCTCCAAGACAAGGCTCCTTCTACGACCGACCGCTTCTGTGCCCGACGCGCTTGTACCATACCGAGATTTCGCGGGGGAGCCGCGCATGAGGCGCCCCCCCGGGCGCGACGACCCGCGCCGACGGCGCGGTTGCATCGGGTGGCGGCGGTGGTCCTCTTTGCCCCTTGACGAATTGCGTTCACTGAATTAGATTCAGTGAAGATGGTTCGTCAAGAAGCCAAAGCCGCCACACGGCGCGCCGTGCGCGAAGCGGCCGAGCAGGCGTTCGCGGAGCGTGGCTACGATCGCACCTCGATCGCCGACATCGCGCGCGCCGCGGGCGTCGCGACGGGCACCTTCTACGTGCACTTCCCGAGCAAGGAGGCGCTGCTCGACGAGCTGCTCGGCGCCTTCAACGCCGAGCTCGCCGAGCGAGTTGGCCAGGCGCTCGGCAAGAAGGGCACGGAGCACGCGCGCGTGCTCGCGGCGGCCGAGGCCGTCCTCGGGGCCTGCGAGGCGCACCGCGCGTTCGTGAGCGCCTACCTCGAGCGGAGCCGCGTCGGGCTCGAGGCGAGCGCGCTCCGCGACGGCATCAACCCGCCGGCCTACGGCCTGGTGCGCGCCGCCGTCGCGAGCCTGGGCGTCGGCGGCGAGGCCCTCGAGCTCGCCACGCACGGCCTGCTCGCCCTGTGGCTGCGCGTCGCCTTGCAGCACGTCTTTCGCGGAGCGCAGCCGCGCGCCGCCACCGCGGGGGTGCTCGCCGACATGACCGTGGGCGCCGTGCGCGCCCTCACGCCGCGGCGCCCGCGCGGGCGCCCCACCCCGGAGCCAAAGCCATGATGCACCCGAGCGAGACGACGACCGCGGTCCGCACACCACCCCGCCCGGCGGCGCCGACCCGGCTGCCCCTGTGGGCTCCCGCAGCGTCGCAGCCGGCCGGCGCGCCCCCCGCACCGGCCGCGCGGGCAGCCATGTCGCGCAGCGCCGCGTCGAGCACGGGCTCGTCGCGCGCCGCAGCGCGCCCGCGTCCCGAGCCCCTCCGGCTCGTGCGCTATCGCCCGCGCCCCGGACACGCCGACGTCGCGCGGCTCGCGGACGAGGCGCGCGCCCTCGCCGACGCGCTCGCGCCCGGCCTCGACGCGCCCGAGTCGAGCAGCGCCCTCGTCGCGCGGCGCGCGCGCTCGAGCCTCACGGCCGCGCAGAACTACGTCCACAACCGCGCGCTCGCGCGCCGCGGCCGCGAGGACTTCCGGCCGCTCACCTTCATCTGGACGCTGCTCCGGAGCTGCAACTTCTCGTGCAGCTACTGCGACGATCACCGCGGCCACAAGTACCCGGACCTGCCGAACGACGGCGTGCTCGACACGGCCCAGGGGCTCGAGCTCCTGCGCATCATGCGGACGCGCACGCCCTCGCTCTACTTCGCGGGCGGCGAGCCGCTCATGCGCCGCGATCTACCGCGCCTGACGCGCGCGGCGCGCGACCTCGCCTTCCACCCCATCATCGTCAACACCAACGCGAGCGCGGTCGATCGGGTGCTCCGCCTGCCGGCGTGGAAGAGCTGGCTCGCCGACACCGACATCGTCGTCGTGAGCCTCGACGGGCTCGACCTCGCCAACCTGCGCGAGCTCTACGCCTACGGGCGCCCCGAGGAGGTCGTGCGCAACCTGCTCCTCTTGCGCGAGCTCGCGCCGAGCCAGCACGTCAAGCTCATGGTCAACTGCGTGATCCAGCCCGGACGGCTCGAGGACGCGCGCGACGTGCTCGATCTCTGCGCCGACCTCGGCGTCTGGTTCTGCCCCGTGCCCATGAACGTCGGCCCGCGCATGCACGACGCCCTGCGCCGCGACCCCGCGTACCAGGCGCTCGCGGCGCTCATCCTGGCGCGCAAGCGCGAGGGTCAGCTCGTCACCGGCTCCCTGCGCCTGCTCGAGCGCCTGCTCGGCGGCGCGCCGCTCGACTGCCGCAACACCCTGAAGCCCCACGTCGACTTCGACGGTCGGCTCTACTGGCCCTGCAAGGCGTGCGTGAACGTCGAGCCCGAGCGCATCCGCGTGCTCGACTTCCCCGACGTCGATTCGCTCTACGCCCACGCGTGCCGGGTCGTGAGCCCGACCGGCTTCCACGGCCCGGCCCGGAACCAGTGCGGCGCCGAGTGCAACTGGGCGCAGAACTACACGACCGACGCCTACGCTCACGGGCTCACCCACACGGGTGCGATCCTCGCCGAGGTGGTCGAGTTCCTGCGAGGGGGGCGGTGAGCAGCGCGACCCATGCCGCCGCCGCCGGCCGCCCGGCTCCGGTGGTGAGCCACCGCGCGCTCGCGCTCGACGCCGGCGCCATCGCGGTCGTGAGCGTCGCCATCGCCCTCGCGGCGCACGAGCTCGTCGTCATGAGCATCGTCATCGGGCTCGTCATCGCCGCGCGCTTCGCGCTCTGGCTGCGCCTGCCGCTCGCCGAGCGGGGCCTCGGGCTCGGCCGCGACGCCGCGCTCTTCGTGGGCCTCGCCGTCGTCGGCGGCTTCAACGACTGGAACACCGTGTGCGCCCACCGGGTCTACGACTACCTCGTGCCGGTGGAGCTGCCCGAGCTCTCGACCATCCCGGGCTGGATGCTCGTCTACTGGGGCCTCATCTTGCGCTTCGTCCTCACCCTGTCGCGGAGCGCCGCGCTCGGAGCACCGGCGCGGCCGCGGAACGACGTCTGGCTCGGTCCGCTCGCCCGCCTCTTCGGTCCGGCGCACGCCACGGGTGGGGTGGTCCACTCCGCGGCGCTGAAGCTCGGGCTCGAGCTCGCGCTCGTCGTCGCGACGCGGCAGCTCATCTACCGGCTGTGGGACGATCCCGTCCTGTCGTGGCTGCCCTTCGCCGTCGCGCTCGGGTTCTATGCCCTCTGGTTCCGCCCCGGCAAGTACGAGCTCCGGCTCGCCACCCTGTTCGCGCTCGGCGGCCCGGTCGTCGAGGTGCTCTACATCGCGGCCGGCCTGCACCGCTACGCGCTCGGCTGGCTCGGCGGTGTCCCCGTCTGGATCCTGCTCTGGTGGGTGCTCGGCATGCTCCTCGTGGCCGACTTCGGCGCGCGCCTGTTCGCGCGCCTCGCGCCGGCGGC
>JADLAB010000272.1 GCA_020848455.1 Polyangiaceae bacterium | reverse complement strand
CCTCCCCGACGGCGGCATCGCCATCTACGACGGCGGCACGCCCGGCGACGGCGGGACGCTGCCGGGCCCCACCCCCGCGCCGGTGCTCACCGGCGTGCGGCCGTGGGACCCCGCGCCCCCGCCCCCCTCGGGCTGCACGCCGTCGAGCAACGCGACGGCCGTCGGCGTCGTCGCGCTGGTAGTGGCCGGTGCGTTTCTCGTGGTCCCGGTGGTGCGCCTGCTGCGGCGCCGCAAGCGGAAGGAGCGGCGCGACGAGGACGAGCGCCGAGAGCGGCGCGACGAGGACGAGCCGAAGGGGCCGCACGACGATGAGACCTGAGGGGCGAGACGCGCGGCCGGCCCAGCCCCTCGTGCTGCGGCGCGAGGCCTTCGGCGGCATCCTGTTCGACCCCGTCGATGGCACCCACCTCGAGCTCGACGCCGGCGGCTTCGAGGTCGTGCGCGGCTGGCTCGTCGACGGGCGCGAGCCGACGGCGCCGGACGCGCTCGACTTCGTCGCGAGCGTGCGCCGCGAGATGCCCACCCTCGGCTCCGGCGCGCGCCGCGTGCGCGCACGGCTCGAGCTGCCGGCCCTGCCGCAGGCGCGGCACGCCACCGTGCTCGGCGCACCCACGCTCGTCGATCTGCAGGTGACGCGCCGCTGCACCATGGGCTGCCCACAGTGCTACGCCGCGTCCGAGCCCGAGGGCGCGCACATGGCCCTGCCCGACGCCGCGCGGGTCCTCGGCGAAGTCGCCGCGGCCGGGACGTGCCAGCTCGCCATCGGCGGCGGCGAGCCCCTGCTGCACCCCGACATCGTGCCGATCCTCGACCTCGCGCACGAGCTCGGGCTGGTCCCCAACCTGACCACGACCGGGCTCGGGCTCACGCCCCGGGTGCTCGACGCCTTGGCGCGCTCGTGCGGGGCCGTGGCCCTCAGCCTCGAGGACGTCGGCGCGGGCTTCGCGCTTCGCCGCAAGGCCGGCTTCGCCTTCTTCGAGGCGGCGCTCGCGAAGCTCCGCGCCCACGCCGTCCGCACCGTCTTCCAGGTGACGCTGAGCGGCGAGAACCTCCCGCGCCTCCCGGCCATCGTCGACTACTGCCTCGCGGTCCCCGAGCTCTATGGCGTCATCTTCCTCGCGCACAAGCCGGTCGGCCGCGGCGAGGGGTACGACACGCCGCTCTCGGCCGTCCACCCCGACGAGCTCTACCCCTGGCTGCGCGAGGCCTTCCTGCGCCTCGTGGGCCACACCAAGGTCGGCTACGACTGCTGCCTCACCCCGGGCATCGCGGGCCTCGACGTCGAGCTCGGCTTCGGTGAGCGCGAGCAGCTCGAGGGCTGCTCCGCGGCGCGCTCGAGCGTGGGCGTGAGCACCGACCTCGACGTGGTGCCGTGCACCTTCCTGACCCACCGACCGCTCGGCAACCTGCGGAGCCGCTCCCTGCTCGACATCTGGCAGGGCCCCGAGGCGACCGCCTTCCGCGCGGAGCTCGACGCCCTCGGCGACGGGCGCGCGGCCTGCCGGACCTGCCGGCTGCGCGATGCCTGTCTCGGCGGATGCCCGGAGTGGGACCTCGTGCGCTGTACGCGCGATGGCTGAAGAGCCGTCCGGTACTTTGCCCGCGCGGTGACCCCGATGGGCGGTAGGCCTCGGGGCCGAAGCGTTGTCAAAGCTCGGTGGCGGCCCGAGAACGAGCTCATGGCGTGTCTCGACGACGAGGGTTGCCGCTGGTATTTCGTCGGACCGGCGGACCCGGCGCCGACCTGGCAGTGCTGGCCGCGCTGAGCGCTCGCCGCTGGCATCGTGCCCGGGACCACGAGCCCCGTGGCAGAGCGGCTCGCCGGACGCACGGCCCCGTGCGTCAGTCGAAGCGACACGGGCCGGTCGTGTAGCCCCGGGCCGCGACGTTCGCGCGCGCGTCCTCGCACGCCGCCATCGTGGTCGTGCAGCTCTCTACCGACGGCGGGTCGGCCTCCCGCGAGATGTCGTAGCAGGCGAGGCGGAAGCGCAGCGCTCGACGGAGCGCACGCGTGCCCAGACACTCGCGGTCGAGCGCGGTCACGTCGCGCACGAATCGCCCGGTTCTCCCGTCGACGAGCGAGCAGCTCTCGACGCCGGCGAGCAGGAAATCGCCCGCCCACGGACCCTCGCGCACGAGGAAGTGCTCGTAGCCGAACGCCCAGCCGATCCACGACACGCGGCGCGTGGCGAGATCGACCGCGAAGATGTTCTCGCCCCGCCCGGGCGCAGAGGAGAAGGCCACCCGGCGGCCGTCCGGGAAGAACTCCACGCTGAAGGGCTCCAACACCCGGACGCACTCGAGGCCGCGTGCTGGCTCGACGCACAGCGACCCGTCCCCTGGCACGAGCAGCTGATCGTCGCGGCCGGGCGTGTGGAGCCAGAGGTCGGCGCCGCGCCGCACGACCTCGCTTCGGCCGTCGTCGCTCACTGCCATGAGCGACGGCTCGCGAGTGGTGCTCGAGCCAGGCACGCCTCCGAGGGCCGCCGGCGCCCCGCCCGACGCCGCGGCGGGAGGCGCTGCGCTCGAAAGGCCCGATCGTGGGCTCGCCGCGGTCGCTGCCGCCGCAGCGGCGCTCGGTTCCGAGTGCGCTCCCGCCGTCGGCGCCGCAACCGGCGGGACGCTGCTCGTCGCCCCTCGCCGCCGCGGACCTTCGGAGCCGCAGCCTGCCGCGGCCACGAGCAGCAGCGACAGCGAGCTGACCAGGCGCATGGCGCGGCGAGAACGCTCCGACCGGTAGCACCATTCCACGGCCGGCCCGCGCCGAGTGTCGGTGATCTCCTGATGCGCGGTCGCTCGGTGAAACTCCCTGCGGCGTGATCGGCGGCGTTCACCGTTCACCAGGTGGGAGGTGGGCCCTGGCGGCTGGGAACTGGTAGACGAGGCGGGCGCCCAGAGGCTCGACCACGACGACCTTCGCGCCGTGCACCACGCACACCGCGAGGCCCACCACGATGACGGGGGGCGGCCGTGATCGCCAAGGAGACCGAGGCGGAGATCGTGCGGCTCTTCCACGGGAAGAGGTGGCGCATCGGGACCATCGCCGCACAGCTCGGCGTTCACCACACGACGGTGCAGCGCGTGCTGCGCCAGGCTGGCGTCGAGGCGAAGACCGTCGCGCCGAGGCGCCCGGCCGCCTGCAACGGCCGGAGCGGCATGTTGGGCGGCCTTGGGGCAGAGCTAGCGCGAGTGGCACGGAAGGCGTCACCATCGTTCACCACGTTGGGGGAATGCTGACCGTGGCAACCCGGCACGTGGGTCCGCAGAACGGCCCGCTGTTCGGCCTCACCTCGCTGTACTCGACGGGCTG
>JADLAB010000271.1 GCA_020848455.1 Polyangiaceae bacterium | reverse complement strand
GGATCCGGACTGGTTCCGCAAGCTGCGCCTCGGGCGCGGCGCGGAGGTGCGCCGCTGCGCGTACACGAACTACTGCGAGGCGCTCGACCAGCGCCATGCCGTCGTGACGTGCCGGCTCTGGGACCGGATGCCGGACCGAGCCGGTGAGCCCCCGGTCGCGCGCAGCGCGGATGGCCGTCGCCTGGTCGCGCCCGAGTGGTCTTGAGGCGCGCCGCGCCGCGGCACCAGGGCGTGCGCGGCGCGGGCGGCCGATCGGGGCGCGTGCTGCGCCCCGCGACGCGTCACTTGATGTAGATCCGCGCCATCGCCAGACCGGCGCCGCTCGTCGCCTTCATGACGACCTTGCCGGGCGCGCCGATCGGGAACGGGTTCTTGAAGCACTGGCCCTTGCCACCGAGCACGGCCTGCGGCCCGCTCGTCGACGACTGGGCGGCGGTCACGGCCGGCAGCGGCGGCTGCTGCAGCACGATCTGCACGTCGAGCTGGGTGATGCCGACGCCGACGCCGACGACCGTGTAGCACTTGCCGGGCTGGATCTGGAACGGCTGCTCCAGGATCTGGCCCTGCTGGAAGTTGCCCGCGAAGGCACTGCCGTCCGGCGTCATGCCGACGACCTCCTTGGCGACGAGCGCGTCGAGCAGGGGCTGGGCCATCGTCGCGCCGGTCGCAGGCACCGGTGTGGCCATGCCGCCCGCCGCGTTCGGGTCGGGGGTCGGAACGGGCGCGGGCGTCGGGGTGGTCGCCGGCGGCGCCGTGTAGGTGGGAGGCGGCGCGGCAGTCGGCACCACCGGCGGCTCTTCCTTCTTGCAGCCCGCGGCGACGACCAGCAAGGCCGCCCCAACCAGAACCAAGCTCTGTGCACGCTTCATGGTGTCCTCACTTGACGTAGATCTGAGCGGCCGCCAGGCCTGCGCCCGCCGCGGCCTTCATGACGACCTTGGCGGGGCCGCCGATCGGCAGGGGGTTCTTGAAGCAGTTGCCGCGGCCGCCGAGCACGGCCTGCGCGCCCTGCGACTGCGACTGCGCCGCGACGTACGGCGGCAGCGGGGCCTGCTGGATCACGATCTGCAGGTCGAGCTGCGTCACGCCCATCCCGGCGCCGACGACCGCGTAGCACCGGCCGGCCTGGAGCTGGAAGGGCTGCTCGAGCGTCTGCCCCGGCTGGAAGTTGGCTCCGAACGCGCCGCCTTCCGGGCTCATGCCGGCGGCCTCCTGGGCCGCCATGCCCTGCAGGAGCGGCTGCACCACGATGAGCGCGCCACCCGGCAACGCCTGGGCGCTGCCGCCGGAGGAGCCGGCGTCGGGCGCGGGCATGCCGGGGATCGGGAACGGGAACGGGCTCGACGGCGCCGGCGCCGTCGCGGGCGGCGCGCCCGGAGCGGGGTAGCCACCGGGAGCCGGGTAGCCGCCGGGGGCGGGATAGCCGCCCGGGGCCGGGTAGCCGCCGGGGGCGGGGTACCCACCGGGCGTGCCGCCGGGGTAGCTGCCAGGGGCAGGGTAGGTCCCCGCCGGGTAGCTGCCGGGGTAGGTCCCGCCCTGGTACGAGCCCGGGGGCATCGTCGACGGGTCGTTCGGGTCCTGGCTGTTCTTGTCGCACCCGAGACCGAGCGCGCAGGCGAATGCGGCGGCGGGAACCACGAAGGCGAGACGCATGGGGTGAACTCCTCCCGGCGGGGGCTGCGCTCCGCGACCGCCCGTGGGAGGCGGCGAGCGCGTCGCGCCCCGGGCCGGAACCGGGGGGCGCGACGGGCGGTTTTACACGATGCGGGGCGACGATGCGAGCTGCGTCGCCGCGACCGCGAGGCAAGGGTGCTCCGCGGCACTGGAGCGGACGCACGAGCGTCGTCGCGAGGCTCACCGGAGCACGTCGGCGACGTGACGCGCCGCGTATCCCGACCGCCGCGTCACTCGCTCAGCCACATGCCCTCGGCGACCCGGTCCATGAGCGCGTCGAAGCGGGCACCGTCGAAGCCCGCGCCGCTCGCGAGCCAGTCGGTGTGGCCGTCCGGGCCCGGGAAGTGTCCGACGACGTCGAGGTGGTCGCCGAGGCCGACCCAGACGAGCTCGCCCCAGAGCTGGGAGCGCAGCGGCACGACTCCGTCGCTCGCATCCGCCGGGGGCACGGCGCCGAGGGCGCGCGCCAGAATGCCGTCGGCCCGGCCGTCCTGGGGGGCGCACGGGTAGCGAGCATCCAGGCGCCCCGTGATCCGGGCGAGGGCGTTGAAGATGACGCCGGAGAGCGCGCGCCACGGCGACCGGGCCGCCCTCATCCAGTCGATCGGACCCTGGATGGGAGCGTAGGCGGCGACGCACTGGTAGCGCACACCGGGCCGGTCCTCGACTCCGGCCTCGAAGAGATCCATCGCCTCGGGCATCAGCTGCACGATGCCCCCCTGGTCGTCGCGCACCTGCCGGAGCCAGCTGCGCAGCGTTCGGCCCGAGGCCTCGTCGAGCAGCCGGACCACGCCCTCGGTCATGCGGTCGACGAGCGCCAACTCGACCCCGATGCTCTCGCTCGTGCGGCCGAGCGCCGCGACGAGCGCGCTCGCCGCGGCGAGCGGCGGCGAGCCGAGCTTCAGGCCGGCGACGGTGAGCGCCGAGATGGCGTAGAGCAGTCGTTGCCCCTTCGCGGTCGCGAAGAAGGTGGCGAGCGGCGTGCCGTAGTGCGGCGTCGACAGGGTGGTCACCGACCGCAAGCGCGCGCGCCAGCCCAGCTGCCGGTTGCTGCGCTGGTCGAGGTGCACGCTCGGCGACGCCACGAGGCGGCCGTCGAGCCCGCCCGTCGAGTGGCCGAGGATGTGGATGGGATCGGTGCTCGAGCCGCTCGTGTGCGCGATCATCTCGGCGAGCGTGGCCGCGCGCCGTCGGACGGACGACGTCGGGTGAACCTCGCAGACGCGCACCTCGAGCGTGCGACCACGCCTGGCGTAGCGTCGGCGCAGAGCGGTCGCGAGGTGCTCGAAGTAGGCGTACGCGGCGAGCTCCGCGAATCCGAACATCCCGGGCGAGAGATACGCGCGGCTCGTCGACATGGGCGCACGAGGATGGCACAGGCGGGACCGCGGGGGTGATACTCTGCGGTCGGCTCACCCCGAGGCCCTGGCCGGGTGGTGGGCACGGCGGTGGTGGATGGGCGCAGCGACCGAGATCGAGCAGGCCGTGACCGAGGCGCTCGGTCGTCGCGGGGTCGCCGCCTCGGTGGCCGTGCGCGGCAGCGCCGCCGAGCTGCACGGCCTCGGAACCATCGTCGCCGTCGATCTCGACGACTGGGTCGAGCAGTGGGCCCTGCTGCCGCCGACCGCGCGGCGCAAGCGCGCGGAGATGATCGCGACGCGCCTGCTGAGCGCCCGCCGCGCGGCCGAAGATCCGGCGCGCGGGGCGGCAGGACCGGTGCCGTGGCGTACGCTGCTGCAGCTCGCGGCGCTGGCGGCGTTCGGCGTGGCCGCCTACCTCGGCCTGCGGAGCTCGAGCTTCTTCGGCTCCGGCGCGGCAGCGAGCGCGTCGGTGGCGGCCAGCACGCCCGAGACTCCAGAGCAGGCCCAGGCTCGCACCGCGCGCGTCTGCGAGGCAGCGACGGCGCGCCTGCGCGCGGGTGCTTCACTCGGACCGCTCGATACGGAAGGATGGGTCGTCGAGCTGTGGCTCGCGCGGGCGAAGCAGCCGAGCTCGCTCGCCGCGGCGCTCGGCGCGCGGGTGACGCCCGCGGGGCAGCTGCGCGATGCCGGTGCGGTGCTCGCGGCCGTCGATTCCGCGTCCGCCGCGCCGGTGCCGGCCGAGGCGCCGGAGGCCGCCACCGAGTACGCGCGGCTCGAGCTGCGCGGCGGCTACGTCGACGTGTTCCTCGAGCCGCGCGGTCGGCCCACGATGGTCGCGTGGGCCGAGCAGACGGTGCGCGAGCTCGCCGCGGACGCGGCCGCGCTCTACGCGACCTGTGCGCACGCGGGGGGCCACGAGATCGGCGCCTGGTACTTCGGCGCGGACGCGGCGCGCGCGGGCGCTGCGCTGCTCTACGCGGCCGGGCACCTCGGGGGCGCCCTGCGCGAGCCCCCGACGCGCGCCTTCACCTTCGAGGCGCTCCTCGGGCGCGCGGCGGAGCTCGACCGGTCGACGCTCGAGCGCGTGGCCGCGCCGTTCGGCGCCAGTCTCGGCACGCCGTCGACGCCGCCCGCGGACGCGGGTGACCCTGCCGGCCCCGTCGTGCTCGCCTTTCCCGCGGGCGGTCCGCGGCGCGCCACGAGCGCGGCGAGCGCGCTCGCCGACGCGCTCGGGCGCCGGGGCGTGCCGTGACGGGCGCCTTCAGCCCTCGGCCGGGAAGCGGATGAGCGAGTGCACGAGCGTGCCCTGGCTCGTCGCGGTCGCGAGGCGCTTGCGGCCCGCGAGGAAGTCGAGCTCCACCACGAAGGCGAAGCCGGCCACGATGCCGCGCTGCTTGTGCACGAGCTCCGCGGCGGCTGCGGCCGTGCCCCCCGTCGCGAGCAGATCGTCGACGATGAGGACACGGCTGCCCGGCGAGACGGAGCCCTTGTGCATGTGCAGGACGCCCTCGCCGTACTCGAGCGCGTAGTACACGGCGTCGCTGTCGGCGGGCAGCTTGCCGGGCTTGCGCACGGGCACGAAGCCCACGTTGAGGCGCGCCGCGAGCGCGCCGCCGAAGATGAAGCCGCGCGCCTCCATCGCGACGATGTACGAGAGGCCCTCGCCGATGAACGGCTCGGCGAGCAAGTCGAGGGCGATGTGCAGCGCGCGCGTGTCGGCGAGCAGCGGCGTGATGTCCTTGAACATCACGCCGGGCTTGGGGAAGTCCGGCACCGTGCGCAGCCGCGACTCGAGATACGCGCGGGCATGCGCCGAGGCGAGGGAGCTCGGATCGATGCGCACGCTCAGAACTCCCCGACCATGCCGAGGCCCGGCGCGCCCTCGCCGAGCGAGGTGGGCAGGATGTCGGCCGTGAAGTATTCGTTGCGCACGAGCTTCTGCGACGGGGCGGCGAAGCCCGCGACGAACATCGCGACGCCCGCGACCTGTCCGAGCCCGTCGATGACGAGGCCGAACTTGCCGGTGGCGCTCGTCTTCAGCGTGCCCATCGCGATGAACGGCCCGATGGCGGGCGCGTAGAGGGGCGCGCCCCGCTCGCCATCGCCCGAGCTCGTGTCGAGGATGAGCGAGGCCGCGAGGGCCGACGACAGGTAGAGCACCCCGAACGTGACCGAGCCGGCGATGATCAGCCCGACGCGGGGGTGCGAGTCGAGCCGATAGCCCGGCGGGATGGGCTGGGACTCGTCGTACGGCAGCTCGTTCGGCGGTGGGAGCGCCGGCATGGCCGGCGTGGCGGGTCGCGCCGTCGGAGGCGCCGAGGGGGGCGGTCCGTACGGCGGGTAGGAGCCCGGGGGGCCGTAGGGTGGCGCCGGGGGGTAGCCGCTCGGCGGCGGGTAGGCGCCGGGCGGTCCCGGCGGCCCGGCGGGCGGAGGCGCGCCCGGGGGTTGCGGCTGTGCCGTCGGAGGTGCGCCGGGCGGCGGCTGGCCCGGTGGCGGCTGGGTGGGCAGGGGCGGCGCCGGCACGGCCGTCGGCGGCGGCGGGGGTGGCTGCGTGGCCGTCGGTGCGGGCTGGGCTTGCGCCGCGCCGGCGGCGAGCAGCAGGACCGTGGCGGCAGCGCCGAGCATGCAGGCGGGGCGCGCGCGCAAGCGCACCCGCCGCGCGCCGTTCGAAGCGGAAGCTCTCGCGGACGCCATGGGCGCGTCGGACCTGACCGGAAGCGAGCCACTGGTGCGCATCTCGACCTCGTGTTGCTGGTTTGCGGCGCGGCGGGGCGGAGGCGACTGGTCCCGGCCCCTGTGAAGTGCGGCGCCCGCCGCCGGCCTAGCCAGAATCGTGCCCGCGAGAGCGGACATGCCGGGCGACGGTGCCGCTCATCTCTAGAGCGGGTCCGCGTCGGGGCCAAGCCTTCCGAAACGATGGATGGCGTACATGAGCGCGATCGTGCCGAGGAGCACGAGCGCCGAGCCGAGCGTCGAGGCCGTCGTGCCCACGATGCCGAGCCCCGCCGTGGCCACGAGGGCCGCCGCCGCGATGGCGATGCGCAGCCGCCGCTCGCGCTCGGAGCCGGTCGACCCTGACGCCGATGTCGCGGTCGGCGTGCTGCCGCCCGGTGCGCCGGCCCCTGCGGGCCCGCGCTCGCGCGTGCGGGGCGGCCGCTGCGCCGGCGTGCTCACTTCTTGACGACCTGGAGCGCGAAGTCCGTGACGTCGCGCTTGAGCTTCAGCTCCGCGGTGAGCGCGGTCGAGCTGTGGGTCTTGCCCGCGTCGTACTGGTAGTCGCGATCGTAGAGCACGAGCACGGTACGGTCGCCCTCGACCCGCAAGAGCGGCAGCACGCGCCCCTTGGCCTTCGGCAGCTTGCCCCCGGACTTCTGGTCCTCGAGCTCGGTGACGTAGGCGATGCCGTACCCTTGCTCGACCCAGAGCTCGACGTGCACGTCGCCGTCCGGCGAGGCGACGTCGGCGCCCGGGGCCACCGTGAGGTGCTGGGCGGTGAGCGCCTCGTCGATGACCGCGACCGCCCGCGCCTCGTCCACGGGGCGCAGGTCCTCGCTGCCGTGGCCGGCCTGCGAGCCCGCGCAGCCGAGCAGGTGCGCGGGCGCGAGGGGCAAGAGCGTGGAGAAGAGGATGGCTCGGAATTCGTTGTGGCGGGGCATGGTCATCGGTCCGGGGCGGCGCGGTCGGCCGTGCTCCGGGTCGCGGCTAGCCTACCTCACCCGAGGGCTTTGGCGAATGGTCCGCGCGGCTGCTCGGCCGCGGCGGGGGCCATGCGAGCTTCCGGCCGGCCGTACTAGCCAGGGGGCGGGCGTCGCGCTACCAAGAGCCGAGCCGCTCGATGTCCCCCTCGTCCCTCGCGCGACCGCTTCGTCTCACGGCGCCCTGGCCGCTCGCTCTTGCCGCGGTCGCGGCGGTCACGGGCTGCGGCGGGGTCGCACCGGTACCGCCGGCCGAGCCGGTCGTCGTCGCCTACGAGGACGCGCTGCGGCGCGGCGACGCCGACGCGCTCTACGAGCTCATGAGCGCCGAGAGCAAGCGCGCCGTGTCGCGCGAGGAGCTCCTGCGCGTGCTCACCGAGCAGAAGGAGGAGCTCGCCGACCACGTCAAGGGCATCGCCTCGCCCGAGCGCGTGGTGCAGGCCCACGCGGAGGTGCGCTACGGCGACGGCGAGATCGTGAGCCTGGCGCTCGAGGGCGGCGGCTTCCGCGTCGGTGCGGTCGACGCCCTCCCGGCGGCCGCGCGCACCCCGGTGCAGGCGCTCGCCGAGCTGCGCCGGAGCCTCGCGCGCCGCAGCTACCCGGCCTTGTTGCGGCTGCTGTCGCCCCGCACGCGCAGCGCCATCGAGAGCGATCTGCGCTCGCTCGTCGACGGGCTCGCCGAGCCCGACGCCTTGCGCGTCGAGGTCACCGGCGATCAGGCGACCGTGCACCTGCCGGGGCACGTCGTCGTGCTGCGGCGCGAGGACGGCGTGTGGTACGTGGACGACTTCGACTGATGCGCGCCCCGCGACCCGCCACCCAGGCGCGTACCTCGGGGAACGCCGCGGCGCCCCGCCTCGGGCGCCGCCACCTGCTCCTCGCGGCCGCGAGCCTGTGCGCGAGCCCGCGCGTCGCCCGAGCGTTCGGTGAGGAGGGCGCCTTCAACCCTCGCATCCTGCTCACCGGAACGGACGAGTGGCGCGGCGCGCGCACGACGGCCCCCGCGCGCTGGAGCGAGGAGCTCATGCGCCGCACGAGCGCGCCCGCGCGCCTGTCGCCCACCACCGTGCGCGCCGACGACCCTGCACTGCTCGCGGAGCCTTTCGTGGTCTGGGCCAGCCACAAGGATCCCGACCCCCTGAGCCGCCGCGAGGTGCGCGGGCTGCGCCAGTTCATCGCGCTCGGCGGCTTGCTCCTGTGCGACGACTTCGAGCCCGAGCGCGGCGCTTTCGCGCGCGGCGCCAAGCGCGAGATCACGCGCGTGCTGCCGGACGCCTCGCCCATCGAGATCGGCCCGGAGAACGTGATCTTCCGGAGCTTCTACCTCTTGCGCCGCGCCATCGGTCGCATCGAGGGAACGCCCAAGCTCGAGGCCATCGTGCGCGGCGGCGCCGTGCAGGTGATCCTCACGGCGCACGACCTGCTCGGCGCGCTGGCCCGCGGCGCGGGCGGCGTCGAGACGATCGACGTCGTGCCGGGCGGCGCGCGCCAGCGCGAGCTCGCGATCCGCCTCGCCGTCAACATCGCCATGTACCTGCTCTGCTCCAACTACAAGGACGACCAGGTGCACGCGCCGTTCCTCATGCGGCGGCGCGCGCTGGGCCAGCCGTGAGCTCGAGCTTCGCGCTCTCGGCCGACCTCGCGCTGCCCTACGTGGTCGCCGCGTGCGTGCTCGCCGGCCTCGGCCTCGGGCTGCTGCTCCTCGAGCTGTGGCGCAAGCGCGACTCCGGCGCGCGGGCCGGGCTGGTGGCCGCCACCGGCGTCCTCGCGCTCGCCGCGCTCCTCGTCGCGGTGCTGCGCCCGGTGCGCATCCACACCCGCGGCACGAGCGCTGGTCCGGCCGTCGCGGTGCTCGTCGACGCATCGCGGTCCGTGGACCTGCCCGGCGACGACGGCAACAGCCGTCGCGCGGCCACCGCCCAGGCTCTCGCGGCGCTCGGCGAGCGGCTCGCGGGCGTGCGCCTGCGCGCGCTCACCTTCGGCGACGGCGCCCCGAAGGTGCTCGAGGATCCGCGCGCGCCGCGCTTCGACGTGCCACCGGAGCGCGCCTCCGACCTCAGCGCAGCGCTCCGTGCCGTCGCCACCTCGACCGACGAGCCACCGAACGCCCTCGTCGTCGTCAGCGACGGCCGCCTCGACCGCCCGGGCGAAGAGCAGCCAGGCGCGGCGGCCCGAGCGGCCGCGGCGCCCCTCGAGGTACCGATTCATACCGTGGCGGTGGCTCGCAGGGAGCCGGTCGACGCGGCCGTGCGCACGGTGCGGGCGGCCGGCGCCGCGGTCGCCCACCAGCCGCTCCGGCTCGCCGTGGAGGTGGCCTGTACCGGCGGCATGGTCTGCGGGGAGCTGCCCATCACGGCGCGCGAGCTGCACCACGACGGTCCCGCCCTGTTGCGCGCCTCGGGCAAGGCGCGCGTGCAGGACGGCCGTGGGGTCGTGGATCTCGAGCTGACGCTCGATCGGGCCGGCAAGCGCATCCTCGAAATCGGCATCGACCCCCAGCCGGGCGACCAGATCCCGGGCAACGACCGGCGCTACCTCACGCTCGACGTGACACGCGACCGCGTGCGCCTGCTCCACGTCGCGGGTCGCCCGACCTACGACACGCGCGCCTTGCGCACCTGGCTCAAGAGCGACGCCTCGGTCGATCTCGTCGCGTTCTTCATCCTCCGCACGCCGACCGACCAGGTGAACGCGGTCGGTGACGAGCTCGCGCTCATCAAGTTCCCGGTCGACGATCTCTTCACGCTCCACCTGCCTTCCTTCGACGCGGTCGTGCTGCAGGACTTCGACGCCGAGCCCTACGGGCTCACGCGCCACCTCCCGTCGCTCGCGAGCTACGTGAAGAACGGCGGTGGGCTCATCATGGTGGGCGGCCCGAACGCCTTCGTCTCGGGGCACTACGGGCGCACGGCCCTCGCCTCGGTGCTGCCCGTCACGCTCGACGGCATCGCGCAGAAGGACGCGGTCGACCTCGCGACCTTCGAGCCCGTCGTGACGGCCGCGGGCCGGCGCGCGCCTGTGCTCGGGCCGCTCCGCGGGCTGCTCGGACCGGGCCTGCCGCCCATGCCCGGCACCAACGTGGTGGGCGACCTGCGCCCCGGGGCGACCGCGCTCGTCGAGCATCCGACGCGCAAGACGTCGAGCGGCAAGGCCATGCCCGTGCTGGCGCTCGGCGAGTACAAGAACGGGCGCAGCATCGCGCTCACGGTCGACGGCGCTCACCGGCTCCTGTTCAGCACCTTCGCGGCCGAGACCTCGGGGCGGGCGCACGGGGCCTTCTGGGACGCCCTGCTCGGGTGGCTGATGCGCGATCCGCGCTTCGAGCCCGCCGTCGTGGATCTCGCCACGCCGTGCCTCGCCGGCGAGGAGGCGAGGCTGCGCCTCCGCTCCGCCTTCGGCGACGGGGCGCAGGCCAAGGTCGAGGTCACCCGCATGGGCTCGGGGGAGCTCGTGCACAGGGTGGACGTGACACTGCCGACCGGCGACGAGGCGGCGCCGCTCTCGCTCGGCAAGCTCGAGGCGGGTGGCTACTCGGTCAAGGTGGAGCTCGCCGACGGCCGCGCGGCGCCGAGCCGCTACGACTTCGCCTGCGAGGCCGGCGGTGACGAGTGGGCAGACCCGCGGCCGGATCCGGCCCGGCTCGCGGCGATCGCCCGGGCCACGGGCGGCGTGGCGCTCGGTCTCGACGGCATCGACGAGCTGCCGCTGCCCGAGGCCGAGCAGGTGCTGAGCGAGCGGCACGTGCGCGCGCTCGTGCCGCCGTGGCTCGCCGCGCTCGTGGCCGCGCTCTTGCTCGGCGGGCACTGGATCGTGCGCCGCCGCGCGGGGCTCGCGTGAGGACGGCGCGGCCTTTGACGCGCTCCGCGCTCGTCGGCTACCGTGCGGCGCGCGCGCTGCCGAGGGAACACGAGGGATCGCGATCATGACGCCCGAGCAGGCGCTGTCCGAGGCGCACGAAGGCCAGCTGCGCCCGGTGTACCTCTTGCTCGGCGAGGAGAGCTTCCACGCCCGGCGCGTGCTCGCGGCGTTGCGTGCGCGCGCCGTCGTCGGCCCGACCGCGGCGTTCAACGAGGACCGCTTCCACGCCGGTGAGGCGGGCGCCGAGAGCGTGCTCGCGGCGGCGCGCACCGTACCGATGATGGCCGCGACGCGCTTCGTGTCGGTGCACGGCGTGGAGCGCTGGGAGACCCGCGGCGCGAGCGCCCTCGACGCGCTCGCCGACTACGTGGCGAGCCCCGTGCTCACGACCGTGCTCGTGCTCGTGGCCGAGAAGCTCCACGCGCAGCGGCGCCTGGTGACGGCGGCCAAGAAGGGGGGCTTCGTGGTCGACTGCAGCGCGCCGCCGCGCCGCGAGCTCGGGGCCTTCGTGCGCGACGCAGCCCAGCGCCGTGGACACGCCGTGGCTCACGACGTCGCCGAGCTCGTCGCCGAGCTCGGCGCGAGCGAGCTCGGCGCCCTCGACGACGCGGTCGAGCGCCTGTCGCTCTACGTCGGGGCGGGCGCCGAGATCACCGAGGACGCCGTCACGGAGGTCGTGGCCCGCGT
This sequence comes from Polyangiaceae bacterium, assembly GCA_020848455.1. Lineage (GTDB taxonomy): Bacteria > Myxococcota_A > Polyangia > Polyangiales > Polyangiaceae > JACRDA01. The sequence continues at coordinate 24,141 of JADLAB010000271.1, read as the reverse complement.
CCGGCAGGGCACGGTGTGGCAGCTCGTCGACGCGCTCGGCCGCACGGACGTCGCCGGGGCGCTCGCGACCTTCGACGCCGCCTTCGACCCGCGCGAGGGCGGCCTGCGCCTGCTGGGGGCGGTCGCCTGGAGCGTGCGCCAGCTCGTCAAGTTCGACGGCGCGCGCCGTGCGGGCGCGAGCGAGGGGGACGCGGCGCGCGCCGCCGGGGTCGCCCCCTTCAAGGCGGGGGACGTCGCGCGCAGCCTGAAGCGCATCGGCCCGGCGCGGCTCGGGCGCTGGCTCGGGCTGCTGGCCGAGGCCGATCTCGCGCTCAAGGGCTCGCGGCGGCCCGACCGGGCCGTCCTCGAGACGATGCTCGTCGACATGTGCCGTTGACGGGCCGCGCGCGCCGGGCGCGCCGCGGGGAAACGCCGCTCAGCGCGCGGCGCGAGCCGCCGGCTTGTCCTCGGGACGCGCCTTGGCGAGGACGTCGTCGATGAGGCCGTACTCCTTGGCCTCGATGGCGCTCAGGTAGAAGTCGCGCTCGACGTCGGCGGCGAGGCGCTCGCGCTTCTGGCCGGTCGCGGCGACCAGCATGTCGATGAGCGTCTCCTTGACGCGCTTGATCTCGCGCGCCTGGATCTCGATGTCGGTCGCCTGACCGCGTGCCCCGCCGAGCGGCTGGTGGATCATGATGCGCGCGTTCGGCAGGGCGAAGCGCTGGCCCTTGCGCCCGGCCGCGAGCAGCACGGCGCCCATCGAGGCCGCCTGGCCGATGCACATCGTCGCCACGGGGCAGCGCACGTACTGCATCGTGTCGTAGATGGCGAGGCCGCTCGTGACGACCCCGCCCGGGCTGTTGATGTAGACCTGGATGTCCTTGTCCGGGTCCTCGCTCTCGAGGAACAGGAACTGCGCGATCACGGCGTTGGCGACGAAATCGTCGATCTCGGTGCCGATGAAGACGATGCGGTCCTTGAGCAGCCGGCTGTAGATGTCCCACTCGCGCTCGCCGCGGTGCGTGGTCTCGGTGATGCGCGGGATGGGGATGTAGGCTCGCTCCGCCTCGGCCTGGCTCCGGGCGATCGCAGTGTGCTCGCGCTCGAGCAGGCCGAGCGCTTGCCGTCGGTTTTCTACGCGTCGCATAGGCTTGCTCCTTAGCGCGCCCCTCGGCGAGGCGCCACACCCCTTGCCGCCGGGCCCGCGGGCCCGGCCAGCGGTCACGCCGCCGTGATCTTGCCGGAGCTCTCGAGCAGGTCGAGGATCTTGTCCTCGAGGATCATGCCGATGAGCATCTGCTGCTTGTTCGGGTCGCGGTACTCGGCCTTGATCTTGGCGACGTTCTTGCCGCTCTGCTCGGCGAGCTCCTGGTAGCCCTTCTCGATGTCCTCGGGCGTGACCTGGATGCTCTTCGCCTTGGCGATCTCCGCCATCAGGAGGCCGGCCCGCACCTTCATCTCCGAGTCCGCGAGCACGCGCTCGCGCAGCTCGGGCGTCGGGTTGTAGCGGCCGCCCTGCGCCTGCGCGGCCATCACGAGCTCGCGCTCGGTGACCCGCGCCTGCTGCTCGACGAGCGAGGGCGGCACGGGGATGGGGTTCTTGGCACAGAGCGCGTTGACGAGCTGGCGCGCGACGTCCTCCTCGGTGCGCTGCTCGGCCTGCTTCTTCAGGCGCGCAGCGACGCCCTCGCGCAGGGCGGCGAGGTCCGCGTAGTCGCCGCAGTCCTTGGCGAACTCGTCGTCCACGTTCGGCAAGATGCGCTCCTTGATCTCCTTGACGGTGATCTTGAACGTGGCCTTCTTGCCGCGCAGATCCTTGCGCTGGTGACCGGTCGGGAAGCTCGCCTCGGTCTCCTTGGTCGTGCCGATCTCGGCGCCCTCGAGGGCCTGATCGATCTCGGGCAGGATCTGGCGGGCACCGACCTCGGTCTCGAGCTCCTCGGTGATCGGCTTGCCGCCCGGCACCTGGAAGGTGAGGGCCACCGCCGCGATGTCGCCCTTCTTCGCGGCGCGCGGCTCGGCCGGCGGCTCGAGGGTCGCGTGCTCGAGGCGTAGCTTCTCGATCTCGGCGTCGATCTGCGCGCCGGTGACCTCGATCGCGGGGCGGCTCGCCTCGAGGCCCTCCCAGATCACGCTCTCGATCTCCGGGCGCACCTCGAAGCGTGCCTTGAACGAGAAGGCCTGGCCCGGGTCGAGGTCGCTCGGGTGCACGTCGGGCTGCGTGAGGGGCTGGACCGCCTTGTCGGCCATGGCCTGCTCGAGCATGCGGTCGACGAGGCGCTTGGCCACGTCGGCGTGCACGGCGTCGGCGTACACCTGCTTCAGGATCGCGCGCGGGGCCTTGCCCGGGCGGAAGCCGCGCACGCGTGCGCGCCGCTGCAGCGAGGTGTAGGCGCTGTCGACCTCGGTCGACACGGTGTCCGCGGGGACCTCGACGCGGAGCTCCACGAGCACGGGGGAGAGCTTTTCGAGCGTGACTTGCATGGCAATCTCCATCCGCCGCCGGCCGGCTGACGCGAGTCAGCCACGCCGAAGCGCGGGCGGCGACCCTTGCCACGCAGCCCACCTAGGGTCAAGTCGCCGCCGGCCCTGCGCGGCGTCATTTGCCGCGTGGATTGCCCGGCGATGCGGAGCCCCAAAGAAAATGACCCCGGCTGAGAGGCGTCAGCCGGGGTCCCGGGAGAACGTGCAGGGGCCGCGCGGGGGCGCGGCGTAGCAGAGAGATCAGGCCAAGCGTCAAGCGGAGCCCGGGCGCGCGGAGGGCGGCGCCCGGCGGAGGGTCGCGCGCGGTCGGGCGCTCAGTACTTGTCGTCCTGCGCGTCGAACGGGTCGGCGTCGATGTCGTCGAGGCTGAACTCCTGATCGAAGGGCCCGTCGTCGATCATCTCCTCGACCGACTGGCCCACCTTCATCGCGGGGCGGATGTAGTCGCGCTCGAACTCGGCAAAGCTTCGGTAGGCACGGGGCGGCATCATGGGGTCTGGTTCTCCTCCACAGCGGTCGAGGGTTGCCCGTGGCGGCGCCGAGCTCGGCACGGGCCGCTCGGGGCTGCTCGGGGAATGAGGCGTCGCGGGCGCCCGAGGGCGGGCTCAGTAGCGCGCGGAGCGGGTCTGGGCGGTCGAGCGGCGGTCGGGGCGCAGGGCCGGCCGAGCGTGGAGCGCGACGTCGCGCGCGCCGAGCCCTCGGGGTGCCCAGAACGTCGTGGCGAGCAGTCGGTCGGTGCACGCGTCGGTGTCGGCACCGACCTCGAGCACCCGGCGAAGCGTTCGCCACGGCTGTTCTGCAGCGCTCTGGACTACGTTGTCCGACATGTAGGTGACTGTAGTAACCGCTCGATGGATGGCAAAAATTGTCGTTGCTTCTGGACGACTTTTTGCGGGGGGTGCGTTGAGCGCCCTGGCGCGCTGCGGGCTTGTCGCGGCTCGCCGACCAACGTAAGCGGACGTGCGCGCTCGCTCCCACGGCGCGCCCGCGCAGCATGCCCGCCAAAGCCATCGTCATCGCGGTCGCCAACCAGAAGGGTGGGGTCGGCAAGACCACGACCAGCGTCAACCTCGCCGCGAGCCTGGCCGCGGCCGAGCAGCGCACCCTGCTCGTCGACGTCGATCCCCAGGCGAACGCCTCGAGCGGCGTCGGCGTGCGGCCGCGCACCGTCGAGCACGGGCTCTACGACGCGCTCGCCGGCCGGATGTCGATGCGCGACGTCATCCGCGCGACCGAGGTCCCGCTGCTCGAGCTCGTGCCGTCGAGCCAGGACCTCGTGGGCGTGGAGCTCGAGCTCGTCGACGCGGAGGACCGCGCGCTCCGCCTGCGTGAGCTGCTGCGTCCCGAGCTCGCTCGCTACGACTACGTCATCCTCGACTGCCCGCCCTCGCTCGGGATCCTCACCTTGAACGCCCTGTGCGCCGCCGCCGAGGTGCTCGTGCCGATGCAGTGCGAGTACTACGCGCTCGAGGGGCTGACCCACCTGATGGCGACCATCGACCGCGTGCGCGCCGGCCCGAACGCGGCTCTCGGGCTCGCCGGGGTGGTGCTCACCATGTTCGACTCGCGCAACGCCCTGACCCACCAGGTCGCGGCGGAGGTCCGCGAGCACTTCCACGTGTTTCGCTCGATCATCCCGCGCAACGTCAAGCTCTCCGAGGCGCCGAGCCACGGCAAGCCCGTGCTGCTCTACGACGCCTCGTGCAAGGGCGCGCAGGGCTACCTGGGGCTGGCGCGCGAGCTGCTCGAGCGTGCCGGCAAGTCCGTGCCGCGGGACGCAGGCTCCGGGGACGAGCGCGGCGTCCGGCGCGCCGCGGCCGCGGCGCCGGAGCGCGATCCGTGAGCGTGGACAAGAAGGCGCCACGGCGCGCGCTCGGGATGGGCCTCGACGCGCTCTTGCCCGCGAGCGCCGGCGGCAAGGAGGCGGCGAAGTACGGCGACGGTGCGGTCTTCCGGGTGCCCATCGAGCGCATCCGGCCCTCCGCCGACCAGCCGCGCAAGCGCATCGACGACGCTCGCCTCGAGGAGCTGGCAGCCTCGATCCGCGAGCACGGCGTCATCGAGCCCGTGGTGGTGCGGCGCGGCGCGCCCGAGGGCGTCGCCGGCCCGCTCGGCGACCGCTACGAGATCATCGCCGGCGAGCGGCGCTGGCGCGCGTCCCAGCGCGCCGGGCTGAAGGAGCTCGTGGTCGTCGTCAAGGACGTGACGCCCGAGAGCGCCTTCGAGCTCGCCCTCGTCGAGAACCTCCAGCGCGAGGATCTGAACCCGATCGAGACCGCCGAGGCCTACGAGCGGCTCATGCACGACCACGGCTACACCCAGGAGGAGCTCGCCGCGCGCGTCGGCAAGAGCCGGCCGGCCGTGGCGAACGCGCTGCGCTTGCTCAAGCTGCCGAGCACGGTACGGCGCCTGGTGCACGAGGGCACGCTCACCGAGGGGCACGCGCGCGCCCTGCTCGGCGCGCCGGACGAGACGGCGCTGCTCGGGCTCGCGGCCGAGACGGTACGCGGTCGGCTGTCGGTGCGCCGGGTGGAGGCCCTCGTTCGGGCGGCCGCGCGCAAGAAGGCGCCGACCGAGGGGCAGGCGGGGCAGCCCGCGGGCAAGAGCCCGAGCGTGCGCGATCTCGAGCACCGGCTGGCGCGTCGGCTCGGCGTGCGCGTGTCCATCGACCACCGCGCCCCGGGCGGGACGGTGACCCTGCACTACGTCTCGCTCGACGACCTCGACCGCGTGCTCGCGCTGCTCGACCCGGGCTGACGGGCGCCTGCCGCGGCGCGGGGGCTCACTGCCCGCGGGCCTTCTGCTCCGCGGCGATGCGCTCGAGCTCCTGCTTGGCGGCCTTGGCGAAGGGCCCGTCGCCGCCGAGCTTCACGGCCTTCTCGAAGGACGAGACGGCGTTCAGGCGCTTGCGGTCGAGGAGGTAGCTCTTGCCGAGCGCGTAGTAGGCCTCCGCGTTGCCGGGCTCGACCTTGAGCGCGGCCTCGTAGTCGTTGCGCGCGGCTTCCTCGTTGCCGGCGCCGTGCTTGCACACCCCGCGCTGGATGTACCACTCGGCCTCGTCGGCCTTGATCGCCAGGGCCGCGTCGAAGGCCTTCACGCAGTCCGCGTAGGCCCGGCTCTGCCCGAACAGGTGCGCGATGGTCATGAGCGTGGGGGCGTCCGAGGTGAACGCCGGCAGCGCCTTGCGCAGGTGCTCGGTGGCGGCCTCGCGGCGCTCCGCCTCGACCAGCATGGCGCCGAGCCGGAACTCGAGGTTGGCCGTGGCTGCGGGGTCCGCGCTGCCGGAGGCGCGGATGGCCTGCTCGAAGGCCGCCGTGGCCTTGTCCCACTCCTTCTGGAGCTGGTGCGCGTAGGCGAGATTCGAGGCGAGGTCGGCGTCCTCGGGGTGCTTCGCGGCCGCGGGGCCGAGGACGGCGATGGCCTCGGCGGGGCGTGCGGGCTCCTTCAGGTAGAGCGCGCCCAGGTTGACCGCGGCCTCGACGAGCGTCGCGTCGAGCGCGATCGCCGCCTTGTAGTCGGCCTCGGCTCCGGCCGCGTCCTTCGTCTCCTCCCGGCAGAGCCCGCGGTAGAAGTGCGCCTGCGCGTTCTTCGGGTCGGCGGCGATGGAGCGGTCGAAGTAGGGGATCGCCTCGGCGAAGGCGCCGTTCGTCACGAACGCGACGCCGCGGTCGAGGTCGCCGACGCCCGCCCCGGGCATGACGCCGTCGGTGACCGGGTCGGCCGGCAGCACGCGCGGGGGCGCAGAGGGTGTCTTGCACGCCGCGACGCCGAGCGCGGCGACGAGCGTGAGCGCGGCGCCGAGGGGCGTGGGGCGGTCGCAGCGCCGGGATCGGGGGGCTCGGTACGGTCGGTTCATGTTCGTCGCCTGCTTGTTCGGTTCCGCCACGGTACGAGGTTCGCGCGCTTGTCCGACACCGTCAACCGCTGGCGCCGCGGCCCGCCGCGGCCCCAGGGCGAACGCGACCGCCCGGCGGTGGCACGACCACCGAACGCGCGGCCGCCTCGGGCCTTTCAGGCGCATCACGGGACGTCCATGTGCTCGACCTCGGTGCGCAGCAACTGGCGCACGCGCTCCGAGGGCTCGCCGGGGGCGAGCTTCCCGCCATCGGCCGTGCTCACGTAGAACACGTCGATGACGCGCGCCCCCTCGGTGTTGATCTTGGCGACGGCGATCGACAAGCCCGCCTTGTGAAGGGCGTTGGCGAGGGTGAAGAGGAGCCCGGGACGGTCGCGCGCGACGACCTCGATGACGCTGTGCTCGGGCGAGGCGCGATGGTCGATGACCACCTGGGTCGCGACGTCGCGCGCCGGTCGGTGCAGGCCCGGGCGCGAGAGGCGCGCCACGGCCCGGGCGGTGGCGGCGCCCGCGAGCACGGCCCCGAGGTCCGCGCGCACCTTGGCGAGCACCCGGTCGACGCCGCTCACGCCCTCGACGGCGTGACGCACCCAGAAGAGATCGACGGCCTGCACCGGAGGCTCGCCGGGCGCGCCACCCGGCGCGGTGCGGCGCGAGTGGATCTCGGCCGCGTGCACCTCGAGCCGGCTACCCGAGAACGCGGCGGTGATGGCGGCCAGCAGGCCCGGCCGGTCGGGGGCCACGACGCACAGCTCCGCGGCGGCCTTTTGGCGCGAGGCCACGCGGGCGAGGCCGAACGGGTCGCCGAGGCTGCGACGCGCGAGCTCGGCGTGCGCGGCGACCGACTCGGGCGCGTGGCGCAGGCGGTAGCGCTCCGGCATCGACTCGAGGTAGGGCCCGACGAAGGCGCGCCGCGCATCCGTCTCGCCCGGCGGCGCGAGCGCGGCGGACGCCTCGAGCACGGCCGCGTGCGCCCGCTCGAGGCGTGTCGCCTGCTGCGCCGCGAGGGCGGTCCCCGCTGCGACCGGTGTCGGCGCCGCGCCCGAGCCCGCGGGCGGCGCAGGCGTGGCCGCGGCGCTCCGCTCCAAGAGCGCCTGGTCCGCCGCGAGCCACAGCTCGTCGAGCATGCGCGCCTTCCACGACGTCATCGACGTGGGGCTGGTCGTCGACAGGTCCGCCACGGTGAGGAGGTAGAGCTCGCGCAGGGCCTCGCGGCTCCCGATGTCTGCCACGAGCTCGGCCACCGTGCTCCGGTCGTCGAGGTCGCGCCGCGTGGCGACGTGGTACATGCGCAGGTGGTGATGGACGAGCCACGCGACGTCCTCGACGTCGTCGGGCGCGAAGCCGAGCCGGGGCAGGATGCCCCTCACCATCTCGGCGCCGCGCTCGCTGTGGTCCCGGCCGCCGATCGCCTTGCCGACGTCGTGGAGCAAGGTCGCGAAGAAGAGCACCCGCGGGCGCGCGATCTCGCCGGCGAGCTCGCTCGCGAGCGCGCCTCCCCAGGCCGGCTTGTCCGCGAGCGCGTCGCGCTGCGGCTCGTCCCCGCCCGGTCCGAGCCACTCGCCGCGCGCCAGCTCGACCAGCCGGTCGACCGCCGCGACCGAATGCACGTCGACCGTGTACACGTGGTACGTGTCGTGGTGCACGCGCCCCACCACGGGTCCGAACTCCGGCACCATGGCGAGCAAGAGCCCGAGCTCGTGCAGCTCGCGCATGGGGCTGCCGCCCTTGAGGCGCGTCTCGACGCGCGAGGTGACGAGCTCCGCGAAGAGCTCCGCGGCCTCGCGCCGGTCGCGCAGGGCCTCGCTCCACTCCTCGCTGCTCGCCGCCGCGACGATCGCCGCGCGCGCGTGGGGGTGGATCGGCACGCCGTGGCGCGTCGCGGCGCTCACCAGGCGCAGCGCGACGACCGGATCCTCCTGCAAGAGCTCGGAGCGCGCGAGCGCTGCCTCCCCGTCGAACAGGACGACCCCGTCGCCGAGGTCGCTCGTCGACGGGCGGCGGCGCCCGTGCCCCTGCGTGCGTGTGGGCACAGCCCGGTCGAGCATCGCGTCGCGGAAGCGCGCCACGGCGTCGGCCGCCCGGTAGTAGTCGCTCATGAGCCGCTCGACGGCCTCGTGCGCCTCGCCCTCGTAGCCGAGCGCGGCCGCCACGCTCTCCTGCTCCTCGAAGCCGAGCCGGTCGCTGCGCCGCCCGGCCAGCGCATGCAGCACGTTGCGGATGCGCCACAGGCGCTCGCGCGCCGTCTGCACCAAGCCGAGCTCGCGCGCCGTCACGACCGCACGCCGCAAGAGGCCCTCGAGGTCGTGGACGCCCCAGCGAGCGGCCGCCGCCCAGCCCGCCACGTCGAGGTCGCGCAGCGCACCCGGCCCGTGCTTCACGTCCGGCTCGAGCATGTAGACCGACCCGCCGAAGCGGCGGTGGCGCTCGGCGACCTCGCGGCGCAGGCGGGCGACGAAGTGGGCGAGCTCGCCGGTGGCGAACACGCTCGCGCGGGCCCGGGTCGTGAGCTCGCTGCTCGGGGCGTGGTCGCCGGCGAGGTGGCGGTAGTCGAGCAGGCTCGTCGCCGTCGGCAGATCGTCGCGCGCCGCCGCGATGAGCTCGTCGACCGACACCACCTGGTGACCGACGGCGAGCCCCGCGTCCCACAGGGGGTAGAGCAGCACGCGCCCGAGCTCCTCGCCGTGGCGTGCGTCGAGGCGGAGGATGCGCACGTCGAGGTCGCCCGCGAGCGCGACGGCGCCCCGTCCGTAGCTCCCCACCGCTCCGAGCGCGACGCCGCTCGCGGACACGGCGGCGGCCGCGAGCGCCGCGGGGAACAGCGCTGCGAACAGCTCGTCGAAGAGGGTGGCGCGCACGCGCCCGAGCTCCACCCCGACCTCGGGGCCGAGCGCCTCGCGTCCGACGCGCACCTCGGGCAGCCGCGCCATGAGCGCCCGCACGAGGTGGCGCAGCGCGTCGGGAACCTCGTGCACCTCCTCCGCCATCGCGCGCGCAGGCTACCACGTGACCCGTCCCGACGGCCCGGGCAGGGCTCGCGTCGTGCGGCGCATGCGGTCGGACGCTCGCCCGCGCCTCGGCGGGCGGGTATAGTGACCCGTCGCCGCCGAGGCGTCGCCGCATGCTCCTCGACCAGCTGGCACGCCCGCTCCGCTCGCTGCGCCTGTCCGTCACGGATCGGTGCAACCTGCGCTGTGCCTACTGCATGCCCGAGCCGGACTACGTGTGGCTGCCGCGCGCCGAGCTGTGCGATTTCGGCGAGCTCGCGGAGCTGGCCGCGCTCTTCGCCGGGCTCGGCGTCGACCGCATCCGGCTCACGGGGGGCGAGCCGCTCTTGCGCCGCGACGTACCGGCCCTGGTCGCGCTGCTCGCGGCGCGTCTCGTCGCGGAGCGGCGCGGCGCCGCGCCGTTGCCGGGCGAGAGGGCCGGGCGCCCGGAGCTCGCGCTCACCACCAACGGCATCTTGCTCGCCGAGCAGGCGCGCGCGCTCCGCGCCGCCGGGCTCGATCGGCTCACGGTGAGCCTCGACACCCTGCGCCCCGAGCGCTTTGCCGCGCTCACCCGGCGCGACGCGCACCGCGCGGTGCTCGGCGGCATCGAGGCGGCGCGCGCCGCGGGCTTCGGTGCGCCCGGCGACGAGGCGCTCAAGCTCGACATGGTCGTCATGCGCGGCGTCAACGACGACGAGGTCGTGCCGATGCTCGACTTCGCCCGCGAGCTCCGCGCCGAGCTGCGCTTCATCGAGTACATGGACGTCGGTGGCGCCACGCGCTGGCGCGGCGACGCAGTCGTGTCGCGCGCGGAGCTGCTCGTGGCCGTGGGGCGGCGCCTCGGCGTCCCCGAGCCGCTCGCCGGCCGCGGGTCGGCGCCGGCGGAGCGGTTCCGACTGCCGAGCGGCCAGGTGTTCGGCATCGTCGCCAGCACGACCACGCCCTTCTGCCTGGCCTGTGATCGCGCGCGTCTCACGGCCGACGGCATGCTGTTCCTGTGCCTCTACGCGTCGCGCGGCGTGGACCTCAAGACGCCGCTCCGCCGCGGTGTCCCGCGCGCGGAGCTGGCCGCCCTGCTGGCGACGACCTGGGGGGCGCGGGCGGCGCGTGGCGCCGAGGAGCGCCTCGCCGAGAGCGAGCGCGCGCCGCTCGTGCCGGCGTCCCAGCTGCGGAAGAACCCGCACCTCGAGATGCACAAGCGCGGCGGCTGAGCCGCGCGCCAACGTCGGCTCAGCCCGCGAGGAACCCCGCCTTGCGCGCGGTCGGCGGCGGCGCGGCGCCGGACACCGAGGCCGCGTAGGCGTCCTCGAGCGCGAAGACGTAGAGCTCGCCCTTGTGGTCCTGGGCCTTCACGAGGCCGTCCTCGACGCGCAGGGACACGATGCGGCTCACCGCCAGCGCGACCCCCGCGTGGGCGCAGTAGAAGGTGAGGCTGCGCTTCTCGGGCAGCGCGGACGTGCCGCCCTTGTCGGTCTCGGCCTCGGCGGTCTTGAGGATGGCCTCGAGCATCTTGGGAGTCATGGTCGCGTTTTCATTTCCGCCATTTGGCCGGGCGTCAAGCGGCGCGCACGGCGCGGGGTGGCGTTTCGGCCGGGCCGCCGGCGCGCGCGGCGGTGCTAAGGTAGCGCCCGTCCGATGTTCCGGCGCCGCCCGCTCACTCCGGCGGACACGAGCGATCTCGTGCCGCCGCTCGCCCCCGACGACCACGTCGCCTTCGATCGGGTGACGAAGTCGTTCGGCGAGGTCGGTGTGCTCAAGGGCATCGACATCCGCTTCAAGCGCCACGAGACGGCCGTCATCATCGGCGGCTCGGGCGCGGGCAAGACGACGCTCCTGCGGCTGCTCATCGGCCTCGACCGGCCTACGGCGGGGCGCATCCTGGTCGACGGCATCGACATCTCGCGCCTGGGAGAGGTCGATCTCAACCGGGTGCGGCGCAAGTTCGGCATGGTCTTCCAGTACGCGGCACTGCTCGACTCGCTGACGGTGCTCGACAACGTCGCCTTCCCGCTGCGCGAGCACCGCAAGGACATGTCGCGCGCCGACGTGCGCGACAAGGTCGTCGCGATGCTGAACCTGCTCGGCCTCTACGACAAGGAAGGGCACATGCCGAGCGAGCTGTCGGGCGGCCAGCGCAAGCGCGTCGGTCTGGCGCGCGCCCTGATGCTGGAGCCGGAGGTGCTCGTCTACGACGAGCCGACGAGCGGCCTCGACCCCCACACGAGTCGCATGGTCGACGACCTCATCGAGGAGACGCGCTCGCGCTTCGACGTCACGAGCATCGTCATCTCGCACGACATGGCGAGCGCCTTCCGCATTGCGCACCACGTCTACCTGCTCATCGACGGAGCCGTGGCTGCCGCGGGCACGCCCGAAGATCTGGCGTTCGGCGCGAACGACGCCGCGCGCGCGTTCATCGCGGCCTCGGGCGTGGCGTCCGACCAGCTCGAGCGCATCGCCGGCGGGCGCGCCCCCTCGCGCGCGGCCCGGCAGGCCGAGGAGCGTCGCGTGCGCGCAGCGGACGGTGAGTCGGGCGACGAGCTGCCCTGAGGGCGGGCCGTCAGGTGCCGACCGACACCGCGGCCTCGTCGAGGCGCACGAAGGCGTGGCCCGCGTCGCGCAGCACGGCGAGCGCGGCCCGCAGCCGCTCGAGTTTCCGGCGCACCGGGATCCGCACGTCGGGCTGGTAGCGAGCGAGCTCGTCGAGCCCGTCCGTCGCGTCGAGCAGATCGATGCCGTGGAGCTCGAGGCTCACGAAGGGCCGCCGTGCGACGGCGCTCGCGAGCGCTCGGGCGCCCGACCGTCCGAACGCCGTGAGGGTCGTTCCGATGACCGGCAGCCGCAGGACGGGCGTCACCTGCACCGGCAGCTCGACGACGCCCCGCTCCCCCCGGCGGTGCCACGGCCTGCCCACGCGATAGGGCGCGGTCGGGGCGCGCAGGCCCGCCAGCCGGTGCAGCACGGCGCCCGAGCGCTGCCCGCGCAGGCGCAGGGCGGCGACCGCGGCCGCCTTCGCCGCGTAGTAGGCAGGGCAGGGGAAGGCCGAGGCGTCGAGCGCGATCCCGCTCCGCTCGAGGGCGTCGAAGAGGGCGTCGCACGCGGCGTAGCCCGGCGCCCGGAACACGAGCGGTCGGCGCCCCGTGGCCGCCAGGATGGCGGCCTGCGCACCCTCGATCTCCGCCGACAGCGCCGCCTCGGGCAGCGTCGCGAAGGCGTAGGGGTGGGTGTACGAGTGGTTCTCGACCGCGTGTCCCGCGGCGCAGAGCGGACGCAGGGCCGCGGCCCCGGCGGCGTCGGCCACGTCCTCGCCGACGGCGAAGAGGCTCAGGCGCAGGCCCTCGCCGAGCGCGAGCTCGCCGAGCCGTTCGAGGGCCCGCCGGTAGACGAGGCCCGGCCCCTCGCGCCGGGCGCGAAGGCCGTGAAGGCGCGCGTAGTGGTGGATCTCGTCGAGATCCACCGACACCGCCGTCTGGCGCGCCGCCGTGGCGTCGCGACCGTCGCTCAAGTCAGCATCTTGGTGACGTCGCTCGCGAAGTCGTCCTTCTTCTTCTCGATGCCCTCGCCGAGCTGGTAGCGCACGTAGCGCACGACCTTGAGGTCGCCACCGGCGGCCGCGGCTGCGGCCTTGCCGAGCTCGCCCACCTTCTTGTCGGTGACGATGACCGACGGCTGCTCGAGCAGGGTCACCTCCGAGAACCACTTGTCGACCTTGCCGTCGACGATCTTCGGCCACATCGCCTGGGGCTTGGGCTTGGGGTCGTCCTTGAGCTGCGCCTCGAAGATCTCGCGCTGCTTCTGGACGGTGTCCTTGCTCACGTCGTCGCGCGACAGGGCGACCGGGTTCATGGCGGCGATCTGCATCGCCGTCTGGTCGGCGAAGTTCTTCACCTCCGCATGGCTCGAGACGGCGTCGCCCGAGGTCTCGACGTGGAGCAGCACGCCGATGCGGCCGCCGAGGTGCACGTAGCTCTGGATGAACCCGTGCTTGCCGGCCGGCACCTCGAGCTTCTCCCAGCGGCGCACGGCGATCTTCTCGCCGAGGCGCGCCGTGAGCTCGCCCGCCGCGTCCGCCACCGTCTTGCCCGCCTCGTAGCTCGCGGCCGACAGATCGGCGCCGGCGGGTGCCGTCTGGGCGAGCGCGACCACGCGCTGCACGAAGGCCTTGAACTGCTCGTTCCGCGCCGCGAAGTCGGTCTGGATGTTCACCTCGACCACCACGGCCTGGCGCAGATCCGCGCTGACCCACGCCGCCACCTCGCCCTCCGCGGCGATGGCCCCGGCGCGCTTGGCGGTCTTGGCGAGGCCCTTCTTGAGGATGATCTCCACCGCCTTCTCCATGTCGCCGTCGGCCTCGACGAGGGCGGCCTTGCAGTCGCCCATGCCGGCCTGGGTGCGCTCACGGAGCTCTTTGATGGACTGGACGTTGATCGAAGACATGCCTGACTCCTGGTCGCTCGAAACGCAGAGGAGCGGCGGCGCACGCGACCGGGCGTCGCGGGCGTCGTCGCGCGAAGAGATGAAGAGAGAAGGGGAGCTGCCCGGTGCGCGCTCGTCGCCGCGGCGCGCTCAGCGCGGTCCGCCGCCTTGGCGCTGCCGCGACCCCTGGTAGACGGTGACCTCGGCCCCGCCGCGCGCCATGTCGCCGCCGCCCTCGGACGCCGGCTCTTCCTTGCGGCGCTGCGCGCCCTCGATGCACGCGTCGGCCACGCGGTGCGTGACGATGCGGATCGCGCGGATGGCGTCGTCGTTTCCCGGGATCACGTAGTCGATGAGATCCGGGTCGCAGTTCGTGTCCGTGATGGCCACGACCGGCACGCCGAGCTTGCGCGCCTCGGCGACGGCGATGGTCTCCTGGGCCGGATCGACCACGAAGAGCGCCGCGGGCAGCGCGCCCATGCCCTTCAGGCCGCCGAGGAACTTCTCGAGCCGCTCGCGCTCCTTCTCGAGGCGCACGACCTCCTTCTTCGGCAGCTGCTCGTAGACGTGCTCTTCCTTCATGCGCTCGAGCGAGCGCAGCCGCTCGAGGCCCTGCTTGATGGTGCGGAAGTTCGTCAGCGTGCCGCCGAGCCAGCGGTTCGTGACGTGGTACATGCCGCAGCGCGCGGCCTCCTCGATCACGATCTCCTGGGCCTGGCGCTTGGTGCCCACGAAGAGCACGTGACCGCCGCGACCGACCGTCTGGACGACGAAATCGAAGGCGCGCTGGAACAGCCGCACCGTCTGGTCGAGGTCGATGATGTGGATGCCGCCGCGCGCGCCGTAGATGTACTGGCGCATCTTCGGATTCCAGCGCCGGGTCTGGTGACCGAAGTGCACGCCGGCGTCCATCAGGCCCTTGACGTCGACGGGGGGCTCGCCGGGCATGCGGGGCGGCACGTCGTAGGTGCCGGCGCCGCCAGCGGCGGGGGGTTGCGGTTTCTCGTCCGCCTGGACGACCTGCTGCATTGCGTCGCTCATCGTGCTTTCCTTCCGGTTGTTCCTCCGCCTCCCGCGCGGGAGAGCCGCCCGCCCAAGCTGGGGGGCAGCACCGGACCCGCGTTTGCACGAGGAGGCGTGTGTTTTCGTTCGCCGGTCGCCCGGGCGCATGCACGCCCGGGTGGCCGAAGGGGCCAAGAGGATACTTGCCTCTGGGCGGATGTCAACCGGGCGCCCCGGGGGCGCTCGTCCCGGGCGCCCGGTCGAAGGGCGCCGGGAGCCGGAAGCCCGGGCGAGCGGTCGCTACGGCATGTCGGCGAACTGCGCGGCGCGCGCGTCGCAGCGCTCGTTGAACGTCCCGTCCGCGCCGAGATCGTGGTTGCAGGCGGAGCGGGCGGCCTTGATCGCCGCGCTGTCGCCGGGCTCGATGCCGCTCTCCTTGTTGATGCGGCACTGCGCGAGGAAGTTGTCCTCGTAACTCTTGCAGAACGTGGCGTCGCTCGGGTCGACGGCGCCCTTCTTGGAGCAGCCGGCGGCGGCGACGAGGGCGAGCGCGACGAGCGAGGCGGTGACGGACAGGCGCATCCTGGTTCTCCCGATTTCAGGTGGACGGACAGGATTGCAGATGAGGGGGCGGGCGAACAAGGGAGAAGGGGCAAGGGAGCTCCACGGTACGGTGGAGGCACGGTTCGGAGACTCCTCCGTGTCACGCTCCGTGACTCGGTGCCTCCGTGGTTCGCCTCGCTCCGCCCCGGCCCACGGCGCTCCGCCTGGCAACCCGAACGGCCTGGCGCCCGCGGCGAGCTCCGAGGTGCGCTCCCCCTTCGACTCACACCGTGACGCGTTCGACGTGCTCGCCGAACACGCCCCGCAGCACGTCGCTCACCTCACCGACGGTCGCGCCGGCCTTCACCGCCGCGAGCACCGGCGGCATGAGGTTCGCGTCCTCGCGTCGGGCGGCGGCGTCGAGCGCGGCGAGCGCGCCGGTGCAGGCGTGGGCGTCGCGCGCCGCGCGCCAGGCCGCGAGGCGCTCGCACTGCTGCTGCTCGAGGGCGGGATCGACCCGCAGCACGGGCACGGGCGCGGCCTCGCTCACGAACTCGTTCTGGCCGACCACGACGCGGCGCTTGTCCTCGATCTCGAGCTGGTACCGGTAGGCGGAGGCCTGGATCTCGCGCTGCACGTAGCCCTGCTCGATGGCCGCCACCATGCCGCCGAGCTCGTCCACGCGCGCGATGAAGCCCTCGGCCGCGCGCTCGATGCGATCGGTGAGCGCCTCCACGGCGTAGCTCCCGCCGAGTGGGTCGACGAAGTCGGTGACGCCCGTCTCGTAGGCGATGACCTGCTGCGTGCGCAGGGCGAGCGTCGCCGCGGGCTCGGTGGGCAGGCCGAGGGCCTCGTCGAAGCTGTTCGTGTGCAGCGACTGACAGCCGCCGAGCACGGCGGCGAGCGCCTGCAGCGCCACGCGCACCACGTTGACGTGGGGCTGCTGCGCCTGGAGCGTCACGCCGGCCGTCTGGCAGTGGAAGCGCAGCTGCTGGGCGCGCTCGTTCTTGCTGCCGAAGCGCTCGCGCATGATCCGCGCCCAGAGGCGCCGCGCCGCACGGAACTTCGCCACCTCCTCGAGCAGGTTGTTGTGGCCGTTGAAGACGAAGGAGAGCTGCGCGCCGAAGCGGTCGACGTCGAGCCCCGCGTCGCGGGCGGTGCGGACGTACTCGATGCCGTCCGCCAGCGTGAAGCCGAGCTCCTGGGCCGCCGTCGCCCCGGCCTCGCGCATGTGGTAGCCGCTGATCGAGATCGTGTTGAAGCTCGGCAGCTGCTCGCCGGCGAAAGCGAACACGTCGCGGATGAGGCGCAGGCTGGGCCGCGGCGGGTAGATGTAGGTCCCGCGCGCGACGTACTCCTTCAGGATGTCGTTCTGGACCGTGCCGCGCAGGGCCGCCGGCGGCACGCCCTGCTCCTCGCCGACGGCGAGGTAGAGCGCGAGCAAGATGGGCGCCGTGGCGTTGATGGTCATCGAGGTCGAGACCTCGCCGAGCGGCAGCCCCTCGAAGAGGCGGCGCATGTCGCCGAGCGTGCTCACGGCCACGCCCACCCGGCCGACCTCGCCCCGCGCGCTCGGGTGGTCGCCGTCGCGGCCCATCTGCGTCGGCAGATCGAACGCGACGCTGAGGCCGGTCTGGCCCTGCGCGAGCAGGTAGCGGTAGCGGCGGTTCGACTCCTCGGCCGTCCCGAACCCCGCGTACTGCCGCATCGTCCAGAGCCGGTCCCGGTAACCGCCCGGGTGGAGCCCGCGCGTGAACGGGTAGGCGCCCGGCGCGCCGAGGGCGCGCTCGAGGTCGCGCTCCGGCGCCGTCCGATGGTCGTAGAGCGCATCGGCGTCGCTCGGGCCTTCGCCAGGGCCGCCGCTCAGGACCGGGGCGCGGGGCCGCCCGCCCTTCGAGCCACTTCGGGTGCTCATGCGCGACAGATCCCACGAAGGCGACAGGGCGGGAAGCCTGGTCCGGCTCGAGCGCGGCGGGCGGTCGTGGCGCCGCGGCCGAGGACCCCCGGGCGCGTGCCGGCGCTCACTTCGGGAAGTTGAAGACGATCTCGCTGTGGCGCACGAGGCCGAGCTCGTCGCGCGCCAGCCGCTCGATCGCCGCCGGGTCGTCCCGCAGCTTCGCGACGCGCGCCCGGGTGACGTCGGCCTGGCGGCGCAGCATGGCGTTCTCCTGCTCGACGGCCGCGAGCTCCTTCTCGAGCGTGCGCAGGCGCGGCAGCCCCTCGGAGGAGAAGATCATGAACGGGGCGCCGACGAGCGCGACGCAGAGGAGGATGACCGGCAGCATGCGGCCGAGCAGGCGCATGCTGCTGCCTTGCCCCGGTCGCGCCCGGTGGGCCAAGTTCTTCGTGGCGGGCTGGGGCGCTCGGGCGCCCTGTCGGCACCAGGAGGCGCCGAAGCGCTGTCCGGCGGAAGCGCCTTTGGCTATACAGGGTTCCGCCCCCCGGTTGGGCGTCCCGCCCCCGCTACGGGCGGCGGGTCGGGCGACCTCGGGATCCGGTGGCGTGCGCCGACAGGAACCCCGCGCGCCCCACGCGTCAGGAGTGCCATGTCGATCGAATTCATCCGCGGCGAGCTCGAGCGCCTCTTCACGCTCGAGGAGATGCAGGGACTCTCGACCGAACTGCTCGGCCTCGACCCTGCAAGCGTCGGCGGCGGTGCGTCGAGCGCGTCCTACGCGCGGGCGCTCACCGAGCGCTGCCGCGACAGGGACGCCCTCGGCGCGCTCGTCGACGCGGTGACGAGCACGAAGAGCGACGCCTCGCCGAAGCTCGCGCGCGTCGTCGCGGAGCTCCTCGGCGGCCCGGTCGAGCTCAAGGTCGGCGAAGAGTTCGGCCCCTACCGGGTCGTGCGCCGCGTGGGCGCGGGGCCCCACGCCACGGTCTACGCCGTCACCGAGGGCGAGGAGGCCCGCTTCGTGCGCGTGCTGCACGGCGCGGCGGCGAGCCACCGCGGGGCGGTGCAGCGCTACCTCACGCGCGTGCGCCTGGCGGCCCGGGTGGTGCACGACACCCTGCCGCGCAAGCTCGCCGCCGGTTTCGTCGGCAGCGTGCCGTACGTCGCCTACGAGGCGCCCGACGCCCAGCCGCTGTCGAAGCGCATCGGGCGCACGGGCGCCCTGCACCTGAACGAGGCGCGCGTCCTGCTCGGCGGCGTGCTCGGCGCGCTCGGTGCCCTGCACGAGCGGGGCCTGCCCCACGGCGCCGTGAAGCTCGACAACGTGCTCGTCACCAAGGCCGCGGACGGCACGCCGCGCGCCCTGCTCGTCGACGTCGGCAGCGACCTCTTGTTTCGCACCGATGTCGTGGCGGAGGCGCCAGGCGGCCTGCGCGGCCTCGCGCCCGAGCAGCTCAAGGGCCAGCCGGCCACGCCGCGGTCGGACCTCTACGCCTTCGGTGAGCTCCTGTTCGAGGTGCTGAGCGGCAAGCCGCCCTTCGGCGAGGCCGCGGGCGCGGATCTCGCGGTCGCCCTGCTCTCCAAGGCGCCGCCCGAGCTCGCCGAGGTCGCGCCGCGCGGCTGGGTGTCGCGCGAGCTGGGGGATCTCTGCGCCCGCCTGCTCGACAAGGAGCCGAGCCGCCGGCCGAGCGTCGCGAGCGTCGCCGAGCTGGTGGCGCCGAGCACCAAGGAGAAGCGCAAGGAGACCATCACCGAGGAAGAGGTCAACGAGCGCATCGACGCCCTCGTCGCCGACCCCACGGACGTGGAGGCCGCCATCGCGCTCGAGCTCACGCTCGAGCAGGGCGCAGCACCGATCACCATCGCCGAGGCCTTCCTCATGGCCGCCGACCAGGTGGACATCGAGGCGGCGGGCAGCGCCGCGGCCGAGAAGGCGGAGGGAGCCGTCGGCGAGGCGATGGAAGAGGCGGCGCAAGACCGCGCGCGCGACCAGAAGAAGGCGCTCCTGTTCCGAGCGGCGCGCCTCTTCGAGTCGGTGCTGAAGGACTCCGCCCGCTGCGAGGAGATCTTCAAGTGGCTGCTCGACATCGATGCGACCGACGAGGTCGCGCGAGCGGGCTTCGAGACCGCGCTCCGCGCGCAGGAGAAGTACGACGAGCTCGTCGAAGTCCTCCTCGAGCAGAGCGAGAAGAGCGAGAGCCACAGCGAGCGCGCCGGCGCCCTGCACAAGATCGGCCGACTCTACGCCGGGCCGCTCGAGGATCCCGAGCAGGCCGTCTACGCCTTCGCGCAGGCCCTGGCGCAGGACATCCAGAACGAGACCTACGCGACCGACCTCGAGCGTGCGGCCGGCACCAACATGACCTACTGGGCCGAGGCCATGCGCACGCTCCATCAGGTGAGCGAGCACCCGCGCATGCCGCCCGAGGTCAAGGTGTCGCTCTTCACGCGCCTCGGCGCCTGGTACAACGAGAAGGTCGCGCGCCCCGACCTCGCGTTGCCGTGCTTCGAGGCCGTGCTCAAGGTCGACCCGGCCAACGAGGGCGCGCTCGAGGGGCTCGCGCAGCTCTACCGCCGCGCTCAGCAGTGGGCCGAGCTCGTCGTGGTGCTGCTGATGCGCGTCGACCGGGCGGCCACGCCCGACCGGGCGCGCGACTTCCGCGCCGAGGCGGCCGACATTCTCGAGACGCGCCTCAGCGACGCCGGTCGCGCGCGCGAGCTCTACGAGCAGACCCTGCGCGAGGACCCGGGCCACCAGAAGACGGTGGACGCCCTGGCGCGCATCTACCAGCGCGACAACGACTACGCCGGCTACGCCAAGATCCTCGCGCGCCAGGCCGAGGCTCTGTCGGGTGGCCCCCGCAGCGAGATCCTGTGCCGCATCGGCGACATCTACGAGGATCAGCTGAACGACCTCGTCGAGGCCGAGAAGCACTACAAGGCGGCGCTCGCGCTCGACCCCGGCATGCTGACGGCCCTGCGCGCGGTCGACCGCATCCTCAACCGCAAGGGTCGCTACGACGAGCTGCTCGAGAACCTGCGGGCGCAGATCGCGGTCGCGGCCACGCCGCGCCAGAAGATCAACCTCCACGAGCGCATGGCGGGCATCTACGACGAGGAGTTCCTCGATCACCAGAAGGCCGCCGAGTGTCTCGAGCAGGTGCTCACGCTCGACGCCGCCCACGAGGGCGCGCTCACGGCGCTCATGCGCCACTACCGCGCCCTCGATCGCTGGGAGGACCTCATCCTGCTCTACGAGCGCGCGCTCAAGATCACCACCACCGACACGCGCCGCGTCGAGCTGCTCATGGCGCTCGGCCGCACGCTGCTCGACCAGGTGGGCTCGCCGGAGCGCGCGCGCCACGCCTACGAGAAGGTGCTCGAGATCGACCCGAAGCACGCCGGCGCGCTCGAGTCGCTCGCCAACGTCCGTGCCCAGACGGGCGACGCCCTGGCGGCGCTCTCGGCGGTGGAGTCGCTCGCCGAGAAGGCCGAGACCCCCGAGGCGCGCGGCGAGCAGTGGCTGCGCGCCGCCAAGATCCTCGAGGACCACGGCGACCGCGACGGCGCCATCGAGCGCTACCGGCGCGCGCTCGACGCGCAGCCGAGCAACCAGACGGCCTCGCACGCCCTGCGGGCGGCCTACCTCGCGCGCGGCGACGCCGCGAGCGCCGTCGACATCATCGAGCGCGAGATCGGGCAGACCGACGGCAAGCTCGCGCAGGCTCGGCTCCACTGCGACATCGCCGAGCTGCAGCGCACGAAGCTCGGCCTCGCCAAGGAGGCGCGCGAGAGCGCGCAGCGCGCGGTCGATCTCGATCCGACCAACCTCCGCGGCTACGTGATCCTCGGCGATCTCGCCTTCGAGGCGGGGAGCTTCGCCGAGGCGAGCACGCACTACGGGCAGGTCGTGCCCCGGGCAGAATCGCTGCCGAAGGACGACGCCAAGCAGGTGCTCATCCACTTCATCGACTCGCTCGCCAAGATCGGCTCGACGGAGAAGGCGCAGAACACCGTGCAGGCGCTCTTGACGCTCGCGCCGGACGATCCCGACGCGCTCGCGCGGGCGGCGCGCGTGCGGCTCGACTCCGACGACGCCACCGGCTCGGCGAACCTCTACCGCGATCTACTCGACCGCTTCGGCGAGAGCCTGAGCCCGACGCGCAAGCTCGAGGCCTTGCTCCACTACGGCCGCGCGCTACGCAAGGCCGGCGACGCCGAGGCCGCGCTCGTGCCCCTGTCGGAGGCGGCCGACCTCGCCACGCTGTCCGTCGAGCCCATCAACGAGCTCGCGGCGGCCTACGGCGAGCTCGAGCAGTGGGAAGAGGTGATGCGCGTGAAGCGCCGGCGCCTCGACATCGCCGAGGGCGAGGAGCGCAGCCAGCTCTTGCTCGACATCGGCGAGGTGCTCGCCACCAAGCTGAAGGACCCGATGCGCGCGGCCAAGAGCCTGGTCGCGGCGCTCGAGGAGCGACCCGACGACCGCAAGATCCTGACGCGCCTGATGAAGCTCTACTCCGAGGAGAAGGACTGGAGCAAGCTCGTGGACGTCGTCGTCAAGCTCGCCGAGGGCGTCGAGGACAAGCTCCAGAAGGCCAAGTACATCCACACCGCGGCCGTCGTCTCGGCGCGCCAGATCGGCAACCCCGACCAGGCCGCAGCGTTCTTCGAGCAGGTGCTCACGCTCGACCCGAGCAACGACAAGGCGCTCACCGAGGCCATCGACGTGGCGGAGCAGCGGGGTGACGACGAGGCCTACCTGCGCCTGCTCGGCGTCGAGCTCGAGCGCGCCAAGGCGAAGAACGAGCCGGCGCGCCTCAAGGTCGTGCACGACCGGCTCGGGCGCCTCTACCTCGACAAGCTCGGCAAGGTCACCGAGGGCATCGCCGCGCTCGAGGCCGCGCAGAAGCTCGACCCGGAAGACGCGGCGCGCGCCGACAAGCTCGCGGACCTCTACGCCGACAACCTCGAGGCCTACCTCGACAAGGCGATCGAGGCGCAGATGCAGGTCATCCGCAAGAACCCCTTCAACGCGACGCCCTACCGCAAGCTGCGCAAGCTCTACACCGAGGCGCGACAGGCGGACTCGGCGTGGTGCCTGTGTCAGGCGCTGCACTGCCTGAACTTCGCGGAGCCCGACGAGGAGCGCTTCTTCCGGCGCATGCGCGCCGAGAGCGCCGCCGAGGCGCAGCAGCGGCTCACCGACGACGAGTGGGCGCGCGTGCTCATGCACCCGAGCGTGGACCCGCTCGTCACGGCCATCTTCACCCTCATCGAGCCGGCGGTGATGGCGCGCAACGCCCAGCCGCTCGAGGCGCTCGGGTTCCAGAACGCCTACGCGCTCGACCTGTCGATGCACCCGTACCCGATGTCGCAGACCCTGTACTACGCGGGCGGTGTGCTCGGGATGGACCTGCCGCTCACCTTCCAGAATCCGCACGATCCGGGCGGCATCTCCTTCCTCCACGCTCGGCCGCCGGCCATCGTGCTCGGCTCGACCGCGCTCGCCGTGGAGCTGCCGATCCAGGCGGCGGCGTTCATCGCGGCCCGCCACCTCGTCTACTACCGCCCCGGCTTGTACATCCGGCACCTCGTCCCCACCGGGACCGGCCTCCGGGCCTGGCTCTTCGCCGCGATCCGCCTCATCCACGAGGGCTTCCCGATCGCCGCCGAGTTCGACAAGACGGTGACCGAGAACCAGCAAGCCATCGATCCCGTCATCCAGGGACCGGCCCGCGACCAGCTGGCGAGCGCGGTCACGAAGCTGCTGCAGTCCGGCGCCATCGACCTCAAGAAGTGGGTCGCCGGTGTCGATCTGACCGCCGACCGCGCCGGCTTCCTCGTCGCCCACGACCTCGAGGTGGCCTGCGAGATGATCAAGGCCTCGGACGAGGCGAGCGCCGCCGTGCCCCAGCGCGACCGGCTCCGCGAGCTCACGATGTTCTCCATCGAGCGCGGGTACTTCGAGCTGCGCAAGCGGCTCGCGATCAGCGTCGACAGCTGACGGCGCGCACACGGGGCAGGGGTCGTGGCGCGGCGGCGAGCCGACGCGCGCCCGGCGGGCCGCCAGGGATCGGGCCGCGGCGCTCGCGGCGGCCGATCGGACCCCTTTCGAGAAGCGCGTATTGACTGTGTAAATCGGAGACTGCTAGTGTCCCCGCTGGTCGAGCCCCTGCACGCGCAGCGTTCGGTTGGTACGACTTTTCGTTGAAAAACATATATTTACGAACATCGACCGCGGGCACGCGCCACCGAGCAGGGCCGGTCTCCGCGAGCGTCGGATGGGAACGGTGAAGACGGACCCGGCCCATGATCAAGAAAGCGACTACGCCGAAGGCAGGCTCCGTCCGGGGAGGATCGTCGGGCAGGCGAGCGGGCGCCAAGGCCTCGCGCAAGCCCGCGCCGAAGATCCCCTCGGCGGGCAAGCGCCCGAGCGGACGCCGGGGGACCGGGGCGCGCACGGTCGCGACCACGCGCGGTGAGCGCCGCGCCAAGTCATCGAAATCGAAGCATCAATCGGCTGAGCGTCCGCTGCGTGCGGCAGCGCGACCCGCGGAGCGTCGGGCCGCCAAGCGCCCCGGCCGTGCGCAGTCGGGGTCGCGCAAGCCCGAGGCCGTGCGGGCGAAGGCAGCACCGGTCGCACGCCACGCACCGCCGCCCGCGGCGCGTCGCGCCGGCACCGCGCCCAAGAAGCGGGCGCCCGCCGACCGGGCCGCACCTCCGACCGCGCCGCGGACCGCGCCGCGGACCGCTCCGCAGGCGCAGGGCCGCCCGGCTCCGGCTGGGTCGAAGGGGGCCGCCGCCAAGGTCCCGTCCCCCGTCGTCCCGTCCAAGACTCCCCGGCCGAGCGCCGCCAAGGTGGGCGACCGGCCAAGCACCTCGAAGGCCGAGCGCCCGACCACCGCCAAGCCCGCTCGCCCGAGCGCGAGGGCGGCAGCGCCCGCTCCGAGCGCGGCGGTCGCGGTCCCGCCCGACCG
>JADLAB010000270.1 GCA_020848455.1 Polyangiaceae bacterium | reverse complement strand
GCGTACCCGAGGGTGACCTTCTCGCGACCGTAGGGCGCGAGCTCGACGACGAAGTGCACGAAGCCGTCCGCGTCGGCCTGCGTGCCGCCCCCCGAGGTGCGGCTCGGATCGAGCTCGACCTTCACCTGCTCGAGCTCGCTCACCGGCACGCGCTCGGTCACGCGCAGGCGCCGCGGCGTCGATCCGAGGTTCGAGAGCCGGAGCTCGACCTCGTGCTCGCGGGTGCGCCACGCGCCGAGGACGCCCGCGGCCTTCGGCGGCGTCTCGTGGACGCTGCGCTTGACGCGCAGCTCCGGATCCGGCCCCCAGCCGAGCGCGAAGCGCTCGCCGGGTGCGACGTAGAGGACGCGCGTGCGCCCCACGAAGCCGCTCGCCATGACGAGATCCACCGGCCCGGCGAGGATCGGCACGGTGCCGGCGAGGGCTTGCACGCTCTTCGTGAACACGCACGGCGACAGCTCGGGCACGGCGACGTGCTCGAGCTCGGCGGCCGCGACGAGCTCGGCGATGGGCACGCGGTGGGGCCGCCCGTCGCTCGGGACCGAGGCGCGGGCGCGCGCGCCGAGGCGGAGCGGCGCGCCGCCGTCGTCGATGCCGGGCAGCTCGGAGGCGGGCGGCCCCGCACCGAGCCCGGTGGTCTCGACGACCTCCGCGCGACGCTCGATCTCGATGGCCTCGCGCCGGCGCTCGACGCGCAGGATATCGCTCGTGAGCTCGGGGGGCTCGATGCCGAGCGAGGCGCGCTCGGTCGAGAACACGAGCTCGACGTCGGGCCAGTCCTCGCCCGTGTGCTGCCACACGCAGCCGTCGGTGCGAAAGACGACCTTCGCACCCCGCCCGTCGGCGCCGGCGACGAGGTGCGCGCGGTGGCCGGGGCGCCAGCATGCGCCCGGCACGAGGTAGCTCACCTCGAGCTCGACCTCGGCCGCCGCATCGGCGTGCACGTCGAGCTCGAGCGTGGCCTCTTCGCGCTCGAAGAGCGGGCCCTCGCCGCGCTCGCGCGCTCGTTCACCGGCCACGGTGCGGAGGCGCGCCAGCCGCTCGCGCAAGCGATCGCGCTCCGCGACGAGCTCGGCGCGCCGGGCGCCGAGCTCGACCGCGCGCACGATGGCCGCCGTGCGCCCCGTGCGCAGCTCGGCGAGCGCCGGCGCGGCGTCGTCCGAGGGCGCGCGGCCCCAGGCGCTGTCGACGGCGAGCTCGCCGAGGGTGAGCGCGACGAGTCGCTCGTGCGCGGCGCGCGCCGCCGTCGCGAGCCGTTCGTCGGCCGACAGCGCTTCGAGCTCGCGCCCGAGCGCGTCGTGGCGCGCCTCGAGCTCGCGCCCGAGCGCCGCGCTCGGCCCGTCGTCGCCGACCTCGACGACGCTGCGCAGGGCACGCACGTCGGTCACGCGGGCGGCGCCCGCGACGGCGCGGGCCGCGAGCGTCTTGTCGGCGAGCACCGGCGCGACCCCGAGCACGGCCAGGCGCTCGAGCCCGCCCGCGAGCCGGACGCGCCCACGCCGCACCACGTGCGCGCGGTCCTCGAGCACGGTGACGGTGGTCACCGGCAAGCTCACGGGGCGTCGCTCGGGCACGGTCAGTCCTCCCTCCGGTTGCCGCCCACGAGCTCGTTCTTCGAGGCGATGCGCACCTCGTAGACGACGCGCAGCGCCGCCGCTCCGCCGGGCGCGAGCTCGACGAGCCAGCGATGCCCGCCCTTGAGGGTCGGTCGCTCGGCGGTCGCCGGGAAGGGCTCGAAGGGCTGCCACGGCGGCACGAGCTCCTTCACCTCCACCTTGACGTCGTCGTCGCCGTCGCGCGCCACCGGAAGGCGCTCTCGCACCTCGAGCGTCGCCGGCACGCGCAGGTGATTGTGCACGTCGATGGCGATCTCGTGCCGGAGCGCGGTGGCGCCGCCGAGCAGGCCCTTCGACTCCTCGCGGTAGCGCGTGTTGCGCGCCACCTTGATCGACTGCTCGACCCCGAGCCCGAGGCGCAACGACGCGCGCGGCGGCGTGAATGGCACGTCGCTCGTGACGACGAAGTCCCCGGCCACGTAGACGTCGACGGGTCCGGGCAAGAGCGGCGACGCGAGCGGGTTGTCGAGCCGTGCCAGGCGGTACACGTCGCTCTTCTCGCGCGGCACGGTCACGTAGGTGAGGCCGACCGGCAGCTCCACCGCCGTGACGAACACCGAGCCGAGCGTGCCGTCCGAGGGCACGTCGACCGGCGCGTCCGCCGCGTAGGCGTAATCGTAGTCCTCGCTCCACGCGAAGCGGTGGCGCGCCGGGGGCACGCCGTCCGTCAGGGCCTCGGCGCCCGCGGCCTCGAGCAGCGAGCCGACGTCGAGATCGCCGAGGGCCGTCGCGCCCTCGTCCTCGAGGTAGCGGGCGGCGAGATCCGCGAGCCCGAGTCGGCCGCGCTCGGGCGAGCGCGCGGCGGGCATCCGCAGCCGCCCGTAGGCGAGGAGCTCGTCCCTCGGTGCGACCGGTCGCACGCCGCCGTCGAGCGCCGCGGGCTCGGCGCGCTCGCGGCTGGCGGGCGCCTCGACCGCCGCCTGCGGAGGCGCCGCGGGCATGGTCTGGAACGCGCGCGCCGCACCGTAGGCGAGCGGCGAGATCGAGGCGGAGACGGCGTGCGCGCCCCGGTACGCCACCGCCCCGCCCTCGGCGGGCGTCCGATCGGCCGCGGTCGGCGACGCGGGCGCGTCGGTGGTGGCGGGCACCGCGCGCGACGGCGCGGGCGCCATCGTGCGCCCGTCGACGAGCCGCGCGCGGGCGCGGTCGTAGTCGGCGTAGAGCTCCTCGGCGCCGGACGGTGGTGGGCGCCAGCCGAGCTTCGGCAGGGCGGGCCGGCGCCGCCCGATGCGGAGGCTGGCGAGCTCGGGCAGCTCGGTGAAGCGCGCGGCCTCGGCCGTCGACAGGCGCAGCCGCACGCCCGGCCAGTCTTCGCCCGTCGCCTGGCACACGAGCGCGCGGAGCTCGAGCACGCCCTGGCGGACGGCGCGGTCGGCCCGCAGCACGTAGCTCGGCGCCCAGCGCGCGCCCGGCACGTGGTACTCGACGACGAGCAAGAGGCCGCGCGCGCTCGCGCCATCCCGCCCGGGCGGCTCGAGCGCCACGACGACGGTCTTGCGGAGCTCGTGCTCGCGCGCGCGCCGGGCGCTCGACTCGCGCGCGAGCGCCGCCTCGAGCTCCTGGCGCCGGCAACGCGCCGCGCCGAGCTCGGCGCGAAGCTCGGCCTGCACACCCACGAGCGCCCGCTCCTCGCGCTCGCGAAAGGCGAAGAGGGCGCGGCGCGCGGCCGTCGGGATGGCGGGCGGTGGCGCGCCGTCCGCGCCCTCGGGGCGCGGCACGAAGTCGAGCTCGCCGAACAGCGCGAGCTCGCTCGCCACGGCCGCCTCGAGCGCGGTGAGGCGCGCCTCCTCGCGCCGCGCGACGACGAGGCGCTCGTCGTCGGCGGGCGGCAGGTGCCGCTGGTCGCCGGGCACGTCGAGCACGACGCGCACGTCGCGCGCCACCGGCACGGCCGGCGCCGGTAGCGCCGCGGGCGCAGGCGGCGCGGGAGCCTCCGGCCGAAGGAGCGGCGCGGTGCGCGCGCTCACGCTGTCGTCGAGGAGACAGAGCGGCAGCCCGGCCACGCGGAGCTCGGCCGGCCAGTCGCCCTCGCCGAGGCGCACCTCCGCCACCCGCCGCACGCGCGCGCCCTCGCGGTAGACGGTGACCGCCTCCACCCTCGACGCCACCGCGTGCATTCTCGACCGATAGCGCCGCCCGCCGACGCGGTAAACCGGCACGGGCCCGCGCCGGCCCGGACCGCCGGGCGCATTCTCGCGCGCCTCGGCGCGCGCCGGCCGTGTTATGAGGG
This sequence comes from Polyangiaceae bacterium, assembly GCA_020848455.1. Taxonomy (GTDB): domain Bacteria; phylum Myxococcota_A; class Polyangia; order Polyangiales; family Polyangiaceae; genus JACRDA01. Next base: position 3,948 of record JADLAB010000270.1, on the reverse strand, counting down.
CCGAATGCCGCGTGTCGCGGCGCCAAGGAAGAGGACGCGAACATGACGAGCTCGACGACGTGGCTGGTGGCGGTGACCCTGTTGGTGGGCTGCGGAGGTGGGGACCAGAAGAGCTCGACGGCGAGCTCGGCGGCCGCGACGACCTCCTCGGCGCCGAAGCCGGCCGCGCGCGACTACGGCAAGGAGCTCGACGAGCTCCAGGCGACGGCCTGCGCTTGCAAGGACGCGGCCTGCGCCGACGACTCCATGAAGAAGCTCATGAGCCTCGCCGAGGCGGCCGACAAGGCGGGCGGCCAGTCGCCCGACCTGCTCAAGAAGATGGAGGCCTCCGCCACGAAGATCGGCGAGTGCGTCGCGACGGTCAAGGCGGCCGCGCCCGTCGGCAGCGGGCCGCTCGCGCCGCTCAGCAAGGGCTGCGAAGATCTGTTCTCCAAGATGCGCAAGTGCGGCGAGCAGGGCGGCGCGGCCGGGAAATCCGCCATGGAAGACGCCGTGCGACGCCTCCACGCCACCATCTCGGCGGTGCCGGCAGCGGCGCAGGACGATGCGTGCAAGCAGGCCGTGAGCTCGCTGCCCCCGAACTGCCGCTAGCCTCGCGCGAGCTTACCCGCGCGCTCGAGCGCCGCGCGCAGGCGCGGATCGTCGAGGAGCGCGCGGCGCGGCTCAGCGCTCCGGCTGCGCCGCGACCTCGAGCACGACGCGGACGGCGGGGCGCCAGTCGCGCGGTTGACCGCGACGGAACAGGTTCCGCAGCCGATCGCGCCAGCCCGGCGCGGGGATCTCGTGGGGCACGCTCGGCCGCGCGCCCGGCAGCCCCAGGTAGAGGAGCCAGAGCTCGTCGCCGACGTTGTGGTAGCTCCACGTCTCGTAGGGCACGAGCCGGCCGATGGCCCGAGGCGCCGGCCCGAACACCGCCACGCCGTCGAGGACCTTGCCGCCCGCGCCGAGCACCGTGACCCCGGAGCCACCGCTCGTGCCCCACACGGATCCGGCGGTGCGCTCGTCGGGCTCGCCGAGCGCGGCCACGACCTCGAGCTCCGTCGCGCCGACGAAGCTCGCGAGCGACCGGGCAGACCGGCGCGGTGGCCAGGGCGTGCCGGGGATATGGGGGACGGGCGACCTCATGCTCGACTCACGCGGGCGCGCGGCGCCGCGCGCTCACAGCCGCACCCCGAGATCGAGCTCGAAGCCCCAGGTCCTCTTGAACGGCGGGCCGAGCGCGGCGTCGAGCGGCATCACGAGGCCGGTGCGCAGCGACAGGAGGCCGTGCTCGACGCCGAAGAAGGGCTCGACCGCGAGCTGGTAGAGGTCGGTCCCCTGGTTGCGCAGATCGATGAAGAAGAGGCGCGCCTGGCTCTCCTTGAACGTCGGAAAGGCGACCCCCTGCAGGCGCAGCCCGCCCTGCCACTCGGTGCCGATCTGCACCTCGAAGGCCTTCTGCAGCACGAGCTCGACCCCCTTGCCCCCGAGGAAGGGGAAGTAGATCACCGGATCGAGCTCGCCGCGAAGCCATACGATGCCCACACGGCCCTCGACGACGAGCCGGCCCGCGAGCGGCACGATGCTCGGATACACCTCGTGCAGATCCCACGCGGCGCGCGGCACCGAGGCGTGGTCGTAGGCCTCGTTGTCGTAGACCTTGCCCGACAGCAGGGGCAAGCCGAGCGAGCCGCCCGCCGAGACGAAGAGCCCCGGCAGGGGCACGGCCACGTGGTGCGCACCCAGCATGGCGTTGCCGACGATGCCATACGGCAGCGCGAGGGGCAGGCGCGCGTCGAAGAAGGTGCGCGCGCCGAGCGGCACGCTCGTGTGGAGCACGAGCGTCGCGGCGGCGCGGTCCGTCGCGTCGCTGAACGAGGCCGACTCGAGCCCGAGGATGCCGCGCAGGCTCGGGACCTCCTCCGCCTCGGGCGCGGACGCAGGCGCGGGCGGCGGGGGCGGCCACCCCGGCGGCCACCCCGGCGGGCCGGGCGGCGGCGCGGGCGGCGGCGGCCCGAAGCCGGGCGGCGGGTACCCGACCGGCAGCTGCGAGCCCGGCGCCGGCAACGGCTGTGGCAGCGGCGGGACGTATGGCGGCGGGGGCGCGGTCGGTGGCGGGGGCGCGGTCGGAGGCGGGGGCGCGGTCGGTGGCGGCGCTGGCTGCGCCTCGGCACGACCTACCCACCCGAAGAGCGCCACCACGAGCCCGACGACGACGCGCGGCCTGTCCATCGCCCGACCATACCAACAGCCCGGCGCCGGTGGGTCGAGGAACGCGCGCGGCCGTCAGGCCGGGCGGAGCGGACGACCCGCGCGCGCCGCCTCGACGAGCGCCTGCAGGCGCTGGCAAGCGAGCTCGATGCGGTCGTACGACGGCCCGAAGGAGAAGCGCGCGTAGGAGCGAAAGCGCGACCGCTCGGCGTTGCGGCGCTTGCCCGGGTTCACGTCGAAGAACATGCCGGGCACGGTGATGACCCGCTCGGCGAGCGCCGCGCGGAAGAGGCCCATCCCGTCGTCGAGCGGCGCGGGCAGGCCCTCGAGGTTGCCCCACACGTAGAAGCCGCCCTCGGGCACGCGGTCGATGCGCACGCCCATCGCGTGCAGGCCCTCGACGAGCCGGTCGCGCTTGCGCCGGAAGGCACGCGCGATGGCGCGCGTCTCGCTCTCGACGTGCGCCTGCTCGAGCAGGGGCACCGCGGCCCTCTGGATGGCGCGACTGCCGCCGCCGTCGAGGAACGAGCCCGCGCTCGTGACGGCCTCGATGACCGCCTTCGGCCCGAGCGTCCAGGCCACGCGCCAGCCCGGGTAGCGCCAGTTCTTGGTCAGGCCGTCGAGCAGGATGATGGGATCGCGGTCGACGTCCTCGACGTAGCGGGCGGCGCTCTCCATCGGTGGATCGCGCCCGATGTCGACCCAGAGGTAGTGCGAGTAGAACTCGTCGATGAGGAGGCTGCAGTCGAGCTCGCGCGCGACGCCGACCCAGCGCCGGAGCTGCTCGCCCACGATGGCGCGCCCGGTCGGATTGCACGGGTTCGACAGCAGGATCGCCGCGAGCCCCCGGCCCTCGATCTCGCGCCGCAGATCCTCGCTCGTGAACTCGTAGCCGCGCTCGGCCTGGAGCGAGATCGGGATGGGCGTGAAGGCCTTGAAGATGTCGAGCAGCTCCTCGTAGGCGGTGTAGTCCGGCAAGAAGTGCCCGAGGTTCACCGGCCCGACGCTCGCCGCGACGCGCGTGAGCGCCGCGCGACCACCGCTCGAGATGGCCACGTTCTCGGCCGAGTACTGGCTCGGCAGGCCGCGGCGGTAGACGCGGTTGTACATGGCGGCCACCGCCTCGCGCAGCTCCCACACGCCCGCCACGGGCGCGTACTCCTGATCGGCGGGGTCGATGGCGACCGTGCGCACGCGGGCCGGGGCGCCGTCGAGCTCGTCCGTCTCGGGCTGCCCCTGCCCGAGGTTGCACCAGCCGGGATCGCCCTGCTCGTAGCCGGAGCGCACGGCCTCGGTCGTGACGTAGATGACGCCGGTGCGCGGCACGGGGCGGAACGCGGTCGTGAGGTCGCTCATGAGGAGCGCGGTGTAGCAAGCCACGGGAGAGTTGTCAGGTTTATCCCCCCGCCCGCGGGAGCGGGAGCGCGGGCGCGAGAGGGCGCGGGCGCGGGCGCGGGGGCGGGGGCGCGAGCGGGTGCGCGAGCGGGTGCGCGAGCGGGGGCGCGGGCGGGGGCGCGGGCGGGGGCGCGGGTGAGTGAGCGGGAGCGACAGAAGTGGCGTGACTTCCGGGAAGACAGGGGGTTTCTGTCGCTGTCGGAGGTCCCAGCGGGCGCCGGGAGCGACAGAAGTGGCCTGACTTCCGGGAAGACACGGGGGTTCTGTCGCTGTCGGAGGTTCCTGCGGGCCCCGGGAGCGACAGAAGTGGCCTGACTTCCGGGAAGACACGGGGGTTCTGTCGCTGTCGGAGGTTCCTGCGGG
>JADLAB010000269.1 GCA_020848455.1 Polyangiaceae bacterium | reverse complement strand
GGCGCCCGTCCGGACGACGTCGAGTGCCGAGCGCCCGAAGGGGCCGACGAGAAGGGTCACGGGCTCAGTCATGCGCGGGATTATCCGGCAATCGAGGTGGGGGTCACGCGAAAACGTCGGGGAGGGTACGGCCTCGAGCCGGAACCGCTCGCCGGCTCGCGCCATCGCCAGATCGCGGTCGGGGCGACGGCGGCCTCCCCCGTTGCCCGCGTTGAGGAAGTACGTTGCGGTGGATCGGAGACCTGCAGGCTGTAGAGGCTGTAGCTGCCTTGGGCCGAGCGCCCGCCCACGTACCAGAAGTCCTCGACGGTGCCGCCCGCGTACGACTGCTGCTCGACGACGCCGCGGAAGTGCAGCGCGAGCTCGTACGTACGCGCCGGATTGCCCCCGAGCGTGCAGCTGGCGCTCGGATTCTTCGCAGCCGGCCGACAGGCGTCGCCTGTCCATCCAGCCAACCAAGGCAACGCGACGGCAGTCGCATCCGCACGCGTCGAACCGGTAGCGCTGCTGGGTGCGGCGCCAGAGCCGGCACCGCAAGCGCCGAGCAGCAAGCGGCTGAACCGCAGGAAGTCCGCCGTGCCGCACCGCAGCCGCGCCGCCCGGGCCGGCACCGCAGCACCCGCGTGCCCAGGTCGATCGTGAGTCGCAGGCGCCCGCATCCGTCCCCCTCCGCAACCCGCTCGATGGGCCATCCTAGCGCTTCCGATTGCACCCGTGAAGCCAGCCTCCAGGCCAGACTCGGAGCTCGGCGCGGGCGCCGAGCTCCGTGGCTCGGGCCCCAGCCCACGCGTGACTGGCCTCACGATCTGCGCGGGCGGTGATTCACGGACAGCAGATCTTCTTCGACGTCGCTCCACTCATGGTCGGGCTGGAGGCACATGTGACGTCGGACGTGATTCCGCCCACCCCGGTGAAGCCGAGGCTGTGAACCTCGGTCACGAAGGCGCACGTCCCGTCGCCCGCCACGGTCGTGGTCGGCGCACCGCAGGCATTGTCCGCGCTCGTCAGTGCGCTCGCGCCGTTGGCGGCGCAGAGCTGCTGGCCTGTCTGGCACGCGCAGTCGCACGTGCCGCTGCCCCCGTCGAGAACGCTCGCCGACAGGCTCGTGCCCGGCGGACAGGTCTCCGCGGCGTCGAGCACCACGCACCACGCCGCACCCGGCGGCGGCGGCAGGCACACCTGCCCGACGAGCGAGCCACTCCCCTGCGCGAGCGGCGCACAAAAGGACAACCCATCGGCGACGACGGTCGGCACGGAGGGGTTGCACTGCGCGGCAAGCGCCGGCACGGCGGCCCCGGCGGCGCTCACGACACCGCCGTTCTTGAAGTCGGCAATGTCCCGGCACGTGCAGGCGGGTGCGTCCTGGCAGGTACCGGTGGACGGGTCGAACTGGATGTTCGTGCCGATGTTGGGATCGCAGCTCGCGTTCTTGAAGAGCGTCACCTGGAGCGTGCACGTGCCGACATCGGCGTCGCACCCGCACGCATCGCAGTCGTGGAACACGTGCTCGACGAGCTCTGCGCCACAGGTCCCGGCGCTCACGAACGTCGTCGCCGCCGTGCCCTGCACGCTCTGGTACCCCGAGGCGACGCAGTCGGGGTCCTTGCAGTCGGCGTCGCCATCACCGTCATCATCGACGCCGTTCAGGCACTCCTCGGGCGTGGCCCCGCCCCCGCCCGCCGCGCCCGACTGGCTGCTCGAGGTCGCCGCGGCGCCTGCCCCTCCACCGGCGGCTTCGTCGCGCACCGTGTACTCGTCCGCCCCCCCGATGAGGTGGCAGCTCGCCCCCGCGACGCTCGAAGCGAAGAGAGCCCGCGCAAGGAAACGCATCAGAACGCCCCCTCGACGCGCGCCGCCGATGGACCCAGCACGAGCCGCCAGCCGACCTCGCTCACGCCAGGGTCGCTCGGCGCGAACGACACTGCGGCTCCGACGGCGCCGAGCAGCGCGCCCAGGCCCGCGACCGCAAAACCAGCGGTCGACACGTGAGCCGCCACGAGCGAGCGGGTCTTGATGGCACCCGCGTGCGAGGGACAGGTCATGTCCGGATCGCACATGTCCTTCAGCTCGCCGGCCGCGACGAGCGACACGACACCACCGACCGTGCCGACGACGAGCCCGACGCTCCCGATGGCGACGCCGGCCCAGACGAGCGCGGACACGCCGCCCGCAGGATCGGGTGGCGGAGCGCCGGCAGGCAGAGCGGGGGAAGAGGCGGCTGCGGCGGGCCGCTCCGCCCGCACCGCCAGCACGAGGTCGACGACGCGCGTCTCGCGCTCGCCGAGCTCGAGCTGCCGCTCCGCCGCGTCCAGCCCCGGCGCCGAGGCGCTCAGCGCGTGCACCCCTGGGTCGAGCTTCAGTGGGTAGGCCCACACGTTCGCGGCGACGGGCACGCCGTCGATGCGCAACAGGGCCGCGGGTACGACAGCGCCGTCGGAGTCGATCACGCGCACGACGAGCGACGGGATGCGGCCGGCCAAGTCCTCGGCGAGCCCGGTAGCCTCGTTGCGGGCGAGCGCGAACGACGCGGGCTCCTCGGGCTCCGCAGGGTAGCGGGTCGCGGCGAGGAGCGTGTCCCGAGCCTTGACGAGCTGACCGACCTTCAGCTGGGTCTTGCCAAGACCGAGCGCCGTGGTCGGAGCGGGCATGATCCGGTACGCCCCCTCGAACGCTTGGAGCGCCCCTTCGAGATCGCCGTTCAGGTAGCGGTCGTTGCCCGTTCGGTAGAGAGCGCGGGCGGTCTCTTTGGCCTGTGGCGTCACTTCCGTGGGCTGGGCGCATGCGGGGCGGGCAGCAGCCGCGACGAGCCACGAGGCCACGAGCAGCGTCAAACCTGCGCGCCGCATGTCAGAAGCCCGGATCGGCCGGTGCGGCGCCATGAGCGCGGCTCCAGGGTGGACGGGTGGACGCCGCGATGCTCGACGCGCCCGAGATCGAGGGCGCCGAGGCGACGGGAGGCGGCGCGACGCTCGACGCCACCCCGAGGCTCACGGGCGGCGCCGAAGCTGGGCCGAGGACGTTCGCGCGCGCCGCCACCTCCGGGGCCGCCGGCGCGGGCTCCCCTGTCGCCTTCGCCACCGCGCCCTGGGAAGCCGGGGGCCCCTGCGGCGCTGCGGCCGCACCCGCGATGGCCCAGACGGCAGCCGCGGCCGCGAACGACCCCGCGGCGACGAGGAGGGCGACCCAGCCGTGCCTGCCGAGCCCTCGCGACGCGCGCTGCGCTGGGTCCCGCCGGGCTGGCGGCGCCGGCGCGGGCTCGCTGGCGCCTGGTGGAGCGAGCGTGGGCCGAGCGCCCAGCCAGTGCATGCTCAACCTGGTCCCGGCTGCGTCGGTCGTGGCTCCCTGCGCCGCGAGCCACTCCGCGAGTGCGCGGCCGAGCGCGCGCATGTCGGGCCACCGATCGTCGGGGCGCTTCTCGAGTCCACGCCGGATGATGCGCCAGAGGTTCTCGTCGCAACCCGCGATCGGAGAGGGATCGCGCGTGAGAACGTCGAGGAGCAGCACCTCGAGGTCCTCGGAGTGGAATGGAAGGCGCCCGGCGACGAGCTCGTAGAGGACCACGCAGAGCTGCCAGACGTCGGTGCGGGGTTCCGCCACCGGGCTGCCGAGGGCCTGCTCCGGCGACAGATAGCTCGGGCTGCCGACGACGGCCCCGAGGCGCGTCTGCGCGAGCCCGCCGGACGGCAGGGCAGGCCCGCGCGGCTGCGGTGCATGCGTCGCCTCCGGCGCTGCCAGCTTGGCGATGCCGAAGTCGACGAGCTTCGGCTGCACGGTCCCGTGTGCACCGCTCACGAGCGCGATGTTCTCGGGTTTGACGTCGCGGTGCACGATGCCCTCTGCGTGTGCAAACGAGAGCGCGTCGACGATCGGCAGGAGCAGCTGCACGGCGCGAGCCTGCTCGAGCTTGCCGCGACGCCCCAGCAACTCCGCCAGCGTCTCGCCCTGCACGAGCTCCATGACGATGAAGGGGTCGTCGTGCTCGGTCGTTCCGAAATCGAACACCTGCACGATGGCGGCGTGGCGCACGCGGGCCGCCGCCAGCGCCTCGCGGTGGAGCCGCGCGGAGGCCTCGGCCCCCGCGGCCTCGTGGCGGACGACCTTGACGGCGACGTGCTGCTCCAGCGCGACGTGCCGCGCGAGCCACACGGCGCCCATGCCCCCTTGCCCGATCACGCAGTTGAGTCGGTACTTGCCCGCGAGCACCTGCCCCTCGGCGTAGCGCCCGTCCTCGATCTCGGTCGTCGGCAAGGCCGCCCCATCGCGGGGCATCCGCGCGCGCGGGACTATCGTTGCCTGCTCGGGAGGGTGCGCGGCCACTCCTCCCAACATACACGCCCGCTCGCTGCGGGTCATTCTCCGTCGGCGCGCCGACGGGCCTGCGGCGCGCTCGCGCCAGGCGGCGCCCCCACGACCGTGCGCTGGGTGTCTCCCGCGTCCGCGCTGGGCTCCGACAGCGCCGGAATGCCTGCTCCCGTGGCGGCGCGCGGTGGCGCGCGCAGCGCTTCCAGGAGCTCGTCCGTACCAAAGGGCTTGGTCAGCACCCGCGCGGCGCCTCGAGCACCGAGATCGAGGGTCGCCTGCTCGCTCAACGGGTGCCCCGACACGACGACGAGCTGGCCCGTAAAGCCGAGCGCGCCCGCGCGCCCGAGCACCTCGTCACCTCGGACGCGAGGCATCTCGAGGTCGAGCACGAGAGCGTCGAACGCGCGCGGCGCCGCGGACACGAGAGCGAGCGCCTCTGCACCGTCGGCGGCACAGACGACCGCGCACCCGGCACGCGCCAGGGCGCGCTCGATGCTGCGGCGAACCATCGGCTCGTCGTCCGCCACGAGCACGCGCATGCCCGCAACGGCGCGCGGTTGCGGCGCCCGCCGTTGGGTTCGCGCGGTCGCGGCCTGGGCTCGCGCCCGCTCCTGCGAGCCCAACGCCGGCAAGCGCACGGTGAAGGAACTGCCCGCGCCGAGCGTGCTGACCGCGCGCACGGTGCCGCCGTGAAGGGTCACGATGTCGTGCACCGAGGCGAGCCCGAGGCCCACCCCTTGCCCCGGCTCCTTCGTGGTGAAGAACGGCTCGAACAGCCTGCCCAGAGTCGTGTCGTCCATGCCGACGCCGGTGTCCTCGACCTCGATCAGCACGCTCCTGCCGACAGAGACTTCGAGGGCGGCTCGCACCACGAGTCGGCCGCCCCCGGGCATGGCGTCGCATGCGTTGAGGCAGAGGTTCATCAGCACCTGGTGCAGCTCGCACTCGTCTCCGAGCGCGACGAGGCCTGGCGCGATGTCGGTCTCGATCCGCACGCTCGGGTCGAGCGTGCGACGCAGCATTCGCACGAGCCCGTCACACGCGGCCGAGAGGTCGACGGGAACGTAGCGGCTCCGACCGGCGCGCGAGAAGCGCAGGAGCCTCGCTGCGAGCTCCGCGGCGCGACGCAGGGCCGCGCGCGCGTCCACCGAGCACTCCACCGCCAGCGGATCACCGAGGTGCGTCTCGCGCGGCATCGCGTCGAGGATGTCGAGGTTGGCCAGGGCGGCGCCGAGCATGTTGTTGAAGTCGTGGACCGAGCCCGTCGCCAGGTGGCCCACGACCGCGAGGCGCTGGCGCTGGAGCTCGGCGGCCCTTCGCCCGTCCTCTTGCGCGAACAGGAACGCGACGTTCGAGCCGAGGCGAACCTCGTCGCCGAAGGCGAGCTCTGCGCGCGTCACCCGAGCGCCGTTCACGAACGTGCCGTTCGCGCTCTCGAGATCCTCGACGATGAAGCTCTGCCCGTCGAGGAAGATGCGAGCATGCCTCCGCGAGACCTCGCCGTCGCCGAGGGACACCGTGGCATCGGCCGCACGCCCGACGACCGCCTGCCGATCGATGACGAAGCGCCGACCTGCGTCGAGGCCATGCGTCACGACCAGGCGTGCGAGCCCGCCTGCCCCGGGCGGAACCGGCGTGGCGCTGTGCCTGGAGGCTGGCCTCTCGACGGGGTCGTCGCGGTCGGACGCTTTGGGCATGGGTTACTCGATGCGCAGCACGGCCACGCTAGGAAAGTACGCCGCGCGCCGCTTCGTCGCAAGAGCGGGCGGGCGACCGTGGTGGCGCCCCGCCCGCGCCCGACCGCGCATCCGGCGGCGGCAGGGGGGTCTCGATTCCGACGAACATCGTCGAAGGCTGCGCGCGACGCGCGACTGCGTGTCGTCATCGCATTCGGCTCGGCCGCGCGTCTCGGATCGCTGGTAGGCTCCCCGTTCGTGAGGCCGCCGGAGCTCGGAGACGTCGTCGACCGGCGCTACCGCCTCGAGCGTCTCGTGGCCGAGGGCGGTGCGGGGCTCGTGTTCGCGGCGACGCAGCTCGTCTCCGGTCGCCAGGTCGCGCTCAAGGTCCCGCTGCCCCAGTGGCGCCGCAACACGCAGGTCACCGAGCGTCTCTTGCGCGAGGCCCGCGCCCTCACCCTCGCGCGGCACCGCAACGTGGTCGAGCTGCTCGACGCGGGCACGGCCGACGACCGCGGCCCGTACCTGGCGCTCGAGCTGCTCGAGGGGCGCAGCCTGCACGGCCTGCTCGCCGCGCGGCAGCGGCTCACGGTTCTCGAGGCAGTCGCCATCGGGTGCCAGCTCTGCGACGCGCTCGCGGCGTGTCACGAGCGCGGCGTCGTCCATCGCGACGTCAAGCCGGCCAACCTGTTCGTGGCCGTGGACGAGCGGCGCGAAGAGCGGCTGAAGCTCCTCGATTTCGGCGTGGCGGCGTTCCTCGGCGAGGCCGCCGCCGCGAGCGAGATCAGGCTCTCGCTGCCGGGCGCCGTGCTCGGGACGGCGGAGTACATGGCTCCCGAGCAGCTCCTCGGCAGCGCCGACCTCGACGCACGGTGCGACGTCTACGGGGCCGCAGCCACGCTCTACGAGTGTCTCGGCGGCAAGGCGCCCTTCGAGGGCGCCTTCGGCCAGATCTTGCTCGCGGCGACGAGCCGCGGGGCGCCTCCCCTTGCGACCCACTGCCCGACGGCGCCCGAGGAGCTCGGCGCCGTCCTCGGGCGCGCCATGGAGCGCGACCGCGACGCGCGGTTCCCGAGCGCGAGCGCACTGAAGAGCGCCCTCTGCCAGGCCGTGGGCCGCCCCGAGCCGCCGGTCGTCAGGTTCTGGAGCTCGGGGCCGACGCCGCAGACGACGCCCCACCCGCGCGCGCCGAGCGTCACCAGCCCGCCGAGCCTCACCATCCCGGCGAGCGTGGAGGACCCGCGCGCGAGCGCCGAGCAGCGCCGCCGCTTCCCGCGCGCCCCTTACGTGACCCCCGTCACGCTGCGCCGCGCCGGGGGCGCGACGGTCTATGGACGCAGCCAGGACGTGTCGGAGGCCGGCCTGCTCGTGCTCACGGCCGAGCTCTGCCAGGCCGGCGAGCGTGTGCGGGTGCGCTTCGCCCCGCCCGGCACGGGCCAGTTCGTGGAGCTCGCGGCCGACGCGCGCTGGGTGCGCGCGGGGCGGGACCTCGGGGTGGCCGGCTTCGAGCTCATCGACCCACCCGAGTCGCTGCGCACCGTAATCCGGGCGTATGTCGCAAGGTTCCGGACCTGAGCCGCACGGCGCGGCGGCTCGCCGTAATGCCCTGTAATGGCGCTCGCCCGGAGGCCGAGCTCCGATGCTCCCGTGCTCCGGTGGGTCGAGCGCTGGCCTGGGGCGCCACGGGGAGCTGGGGTAGGATGGCGCGAGCTCATGGCCTCACGCGGGGACGGGGAAGAAACATCGAGATGACCGGCACTCCGAGCTCCCCCGGAGCGCGCTCGGCCGTCGCGCTCTGCGCGGGTGCGACGATGGCGTGCGTCGGGGTCGCCGCGCTCCTTGGCTGGAGCACGGGCACGCCACTGCTCGCGTCGGGGGTGCCGAACGCCGTCCCCGTGGCACCGGCCACGGCGGTCCTGCTGGGTGCCGAGGGCGTCGCGCTCGCGCTGCTCGCTCGCGCCGCCCCCCGCGCCCGCGCGCTCGCGCTCGCGGTGTGCGTCGCCGGCGTCGGCGTCGTCGCGCTCGCCGTGCTCCGCATGGCGGGGCTCCCGCTCGCAAACGCCGAGCGACTGTTCTTCGAGGCCGGTACCCCGGTCCACGGCGCGGCGGTCGGGCTCCTGTCGCCCCTCACGGTCGTCGCGTTCGGCCTCACGACGACGGCGCTCGGACTGCTCCTGCGCGGGTCGGCGCGCTCGCGCGCGGCGGCGGTCGCGCCGGGGCTCGCCGCGGGGCTCCTCGGCGCGGCCGTGCTCGTCGGCTACGCCTATCGAGCACCTCTGCTCTACGACACAGCGCTCATCCCGATGGCGCTCCCGACGGGGCTTGGCTTCACCGCGGCGGGCGTCGCGCTCGTGGCGCTCGCGGGCTCGGCCGCGTGGCCGGTGCGGGCCTTCGTCGGGACCTCGGTGCGCGCGCGCCTGCTGCGGGCCTTCGTCCCGCTCGGCACCGCCGTCGTGCTCATCCACGGCGGGCTCAGCGTGTGGGCCGTCCGGGCGACGAGCCCCGTGCTCGTCTCGGTCGGCGTCGCGCTCGGCACCGCGGCCCTCACGGGCTGGGCCGTCGCCGAGCTCGCGGGCGCCATCGGCGCGGCCATCCGTCTGGCCGAGGAGCGCCGCCTGCACGCGGAGCGTGAGCGCGCCAAGCTCGTCGAGGGCGACCGGTTGCGCGAGGAGTGGGCCGCGATGATCGTGCACGATCTGAAGAACCCGCTTGCGATCGTGCTGGCGAACCTCGGGCTCCTGCGCGCCGAGCTCGAGCCGGAGCGCCCCGACGCCGAAGACGCGCTCGCCGACGCGGAGGCCGCGAGCCACCGGATGAAGCGGCTGCTCTCGAATCTGCTCGACGTGTACCGCCTCGAGGCGGGCGAGGTCGTCATGCAGCCCGTCCCGACCGACGTGACCGCGCTCCTCGAGACCGTGACCGCGCGTACCCGGAGCGCCGCGCTGCATCGCTCGATCGCCGTCGTGCGGCGCAACGGCCGCGGGGGCTACGTGACCGCGGATCCGGACGCGCTCACACGGGTCCTCGAGAACCTGCTCGACAACGGCCTGCGCCACACCCCGGCGGGAGGCCGCATCGAGCTCACGGTCGAGCCCGCCGAACGGACGGCGCGGATCCGCGTCGGCAACACCGGCCCGCCCATCCCCGAGCCGTCCCGCACCCGGGTCTTCGACAAGTACGTGTCGTCGCGACAAGAGGGCAGGCTCGCGCACCAGGGGCTCGGGCTCTACTTCTGTCGCCTCGCCGTCGAGGCGCTCGGCGGCAAGATCTGGGTCGAGGAGACGGCGGCGCTTCCGACCGTGTTCTGCATCGAGCTGCCGCTCGCTGCCGACCTCGGCGCGGTCGAGGGTGTCTAGCCGGAGCGCGGGCCGCGGCGCGATCGACTACCGGGCGAGCGCCGGGCGCGCCGGACCGGGCGACGCCCCGGCGGCGGCGGCGCGTGGGCTCGTGCGCTCGGCCGGCCCCACGTAGACGACGCACGCCGCGTCGAGCGTCTGGAGCGCGGGCGCGGGCTCGCGCGCGGCCTCGAAGGCGTTCGAGAAGAAGGTGTACTGCGCGAGCGCGCCCGCGAGCGCCGCCACCTCCTCGACCGCGAAGCCGAGGTCGAGGCCGGCCGCCGCGATGGCGCAGCTGATGTTCGCTTCGAGGCGGCGACTCGCCGTGAGGAGGCGCCGCGCGCGTGCGAACAAGGACCAGTGCCGGCCGGTCGCGCGCCCGCGCGCCGCGAGCAGGCGATCGAGGGCCGCGACCCGCTCGTCCGCCGGGCGGAACGGCACGCCGAAGCCGGCGAGGGTGCGCGCGTGGCGGATCTCCTCGTCGAGGGCCCGGGCGAGCGCCTCGTCGTCCGCGGCGAGCTCCGGCCGGGCCGCGAGTCGACCGAGCCACGCGGCGGCGGCTCCCGCCATCCAGGGGCCGATGAGCGCGCCCTCGAGGCACAGGTAGCCGGCCGCGAAGCCCGGCAGGGCCCGACCGTAGCCGCTCACGATGCGCGCCACCTTCGCGGGCCAGATGCGCGGGTCGGCCAGGGTGCAGGCGACGGCGACGTCGTCGAGCACCGCCTGATCGTCGGCCGAGAGGCGGCGCCCGGTGAGCGCGATGGCGAGCAGGCCCGACGCGTGCTCGACGCCCGCGAGGTCGGCGAACAGGCGATGGCCCATGAAACCGTGCTCGCCCCAGCCGGTGCGGGCGACGCGCGTGGGGATGGGAGCGCTCGTCACGGCTCCTCCGGGGTGTAGCGGAACGGGGGGATCTGCATCGAGTAGGCGCGGAAGGCGCCGGGCGGAACGCGCATCGCCTCGGCCACGACCGCGGCGAGCGGCGCCGTGGCGAGGGTGTGCTCGAGCTGCCAGGGCTCGCGAAGCCCGCTCGCGTGGAGGACCGCGAGGAGGGCCGCCGTGCGCGTGGGCCCGCGGGCGAGCGCCGCGCGGGCGAAGCCGTCGGGCAGGAGCGCCGCGAGGCGCGCGACCGAGCGAGCGTCCTCGCCCTCGCCGCCGGGCTCCGCCGGGGCGGCCGCGAAGCCGTCGGGCGGGGTGCCGGTGCCGGCCGCGAGCCAGGCGAGCCACGCCTCGTGGCCGAGCACGAGGGCGCGCGCCCGCTCGGCGAGCGCCACCGCCGCCACGGACAGCACGCCCGCGTGGGGCGTGCCCGACAGGCGCGCGAGGACGGCGGCGTGGGTCGGCCCCTCGGTGAGCGGCAGGGTCGCGAGGAAGCGAAGCGCCAGGTCGTAGCTCTGCGCCTCGGCCTCGCTCGGCAGCCGGCCCGTGAGCGCGAGGTAGCCGATCTCGGTCGCGCCGTAGTGGCGGCCGAGATCGTCCTCGGCGGCGTAGCCATGCAGGCGCACCGGCGGTCCGGGGGCCATCACGTGGGCCGGCAGCTCGGCCGGCCACGCGACCTCGTCGAGCGGTCCCGGTCGCCTGGGCTTCTGCTGGTCCGTCACGACACCTCGTCGCCTCGGTGGTGCGCCTGATGCGCCTGATGCGCCTGATGCGCCGTGCGCCTCGCGGGCGCCTCGGCGCCCAGCCTAGCGCCCCGCGACGGCGGCGTCGCGGTTTCGGCGCTGGCCCGCGCCCGCCCGCCCGGCCCCGCGCCGAACCCCTTGGACAACGCCGCCCGAGGGCGCATCATGCGATGTGATGTCCTCGGCCACCGCTGTCGATGCCAGCCCCCACGGGCTCGGCGACGTGTGCGCCGGGACGGACCTCGCCTGGCGTCTCACGCAGGTGCCCGCGCACGCGGCGTGCCGGGGCGTGTTCTTCAACATGCTCGACGACCGGGCGGCGGCGCTCGGCGCCTCGACCCAGACGCGGTACCGCGATTTCTTCGCCGTCTATCGCTACAACCCGCTGCAGCTCTACCCCCTCGCGGACTTCCTCATCCGCTCCGTCACCCTGGCGCGCCTGCACTTCGGGACGGAGGACATCGGCCGAGGGCTCCGCGAGATCCAGGCCGCAGCCTTCGCGACCTTCGGCGGCACGATGATGGGCAGGGCCGTGCTCGGGCTCCTGCGCCCCGAGCTCCCGACGCTGCTCCGCGCCATGGAGCGCACCTGGGCGAGCGGCTGGCTCGTCAACTACTCGCGCTTCGAGATCGTCGAGATCACGCCGGCGCGCATCGTCACGCGCTTCACCGACGAGTACCTGTACATCGAGCATTCCATGGTCGGGGGGTTGCTCGGCATCGCCGAGCTCGCCGGGGAGCGGGTCGAGCCGGAGGTCAGGCTCACGACGCCGTTCGCTGGCGAGGTGCACCTCCACCGTGGCCGCCACCCATGACGGCGACGGTTGCCCTGCAGATCGTGGACGTGCTGCGCGAGTTCGGCGTGGACCGCGTCTTCGGCATCCCCGGTGGCGCCATCTCGGCCTTCTACGCGGCGCTGCTCGAGCGCCCCGACGTGCAGATCGTGACGGCGAAGCACGAGACCGGTGCGGCGTTCATGGCCATGGGCTACGCGCTCGCGACCGGTCGCCCGGGCGTCGTCGTGACGACCGCGGGCCCCGGGATCACGAACGCGCTGACCGGCGTCGCGAGCGCCAACTACGAGGGCCTGCCGCTCGTGCTCATCGCCGGCGAGGTACCGCGGTCGTCCTTCGGCCGCGGCGCCCTGCAGGAAGGCTCGTCCGCGAGCTTCGACGCGGTGACCCTCGTGCGCCGCTTCGTGAAGTTCGCCGTGCAGCTCAGCCAGGCCGGGCCGGCCGCGGCCCAGGTGCGCAAGGCGCTCGTCACCGCGTACTCGGGCCGCCGTGGCGCCGTGTTCGTGTCCTTGCCGCTCGACGTGGCCGCGACCCCCCAGGCCGCCCACGAGATCGCGGGCACGGTGCGCTCCACCTTCGACGTCGACGAGGGGGCGTGCGCGCGCGCGCTCGAGCTGCTCGAGCACGCGCAGCGGCCGCTCATCCTGTGCGGCTCGGGCGCGCGCGAGCCGACCTCGCGGCGCGCGCTCGTGCGGCTGGCCGAGCACCTGCAGGCGCCCGTGGCCGTCACCACGAAGGCCAAGAGCGTCTTCCCCGAGGAGCACCCGCTCTACCTCGGCCTGTTCGGCTTCGGCGGGCACGACTCGGTGACGGACTACCTGGCGAGCGGCGTCGACGTCCTGCTCGTGTGCGCGAGCGGCCTCAACGACTTCGAGACGAACGCCTGGTCGCCCGCCCTGCGCCCGCTCCGCGCCTTCGTGCAGATCGACATCGACTCGGCGCAGTTCGGCCGGAACTACCCGGTCGACATCGGCCTGCTCGGCCCCGCCGACGCGGTCATCGGGCGCATGCTCGACCGGCGCGCCGAGCTCCTGCCGCCGCGTCCACCGCTCGGGCTCGCAGGTCCGCGCTACCAGCCCCTCGTACCCTCGGCGCGCGGGATGCTCACCACGGCCGAGGTCGTGGCGTGCTGCAACGAGGTCTGCCCGGCCCAGTCGGTGTTCACCGCCGACATGGGCGAGCACCTGGCGGTCGCCCTGCACTACCTGCGGGTGCGCGACGGCGGCGACTTTTTCACTCCGCTCGGCTTCGGTTCCATGGGCTCGGGCATCTGCGCTGCGATAGGCTACCAGCTCGGCGCCCCGCGACGCCGCACCTTCGCCCTCTGCGGCGACGGCGGGTTCCTCATGCACGGCAACGAGCTCGCGACGGCGGTTCAACACGCGGCCCCCACCACCTTCCTCGTCATGAACGACGCGCGGCTCAACATGGTCCACCACGGCATGCGCGCGCTCTACGGCGCCACGCCCGACTTCGGCACGCAGACCATCGATTTCGCCGCCATGGCGCACGCCATGGGCGCAGCCGGACACGTGGTGCGGACCCGCCCCGAGCTCGAGGCGCTGCTCGCCGAGCCCGCGCAGGGCCCGGTCGTGCTCGACGTGCGTATCGACCCCGACGTCCGGCTCACGGGCAGCCAGCGCAACGCCGCGCTCCGCCAGTTCCAGGAGGGCGACGAGCCGAGGGCCGACGCGCCGCGGAGGTTGCCGTGACGAGCCCGCTCCGGCTGCGGATCGCGTTCGAGCTCCCCGAGACGGCGGCGCGCCTGGAGCGCGCGGCGGGGGCGCTCGGCCTCGCGGTCGTCTCGTCGGGCCCCCTCGCGAGCGAGCTCGCGAAGCCCGGTGAGACGGACCTCTTGCTGGTCGAGCACCGCACCCTGCCGGAGGCGCTCGTGCCGCGTGTCCTGTCGCTCACGGGCTCGCAGCCCGACACGCTCGTCGTCGTCGTGGTGCCCGCCCCGCGTGCCGGGGTCGAGGCGGCGCTTCTGGCCGCGGGCGCCTTCGATGTCCTCGACGACGGCTCCGAGCTCGCGACCCAGCTCGCGCGCACCGTCGCCGCCGCGCGGCGCGTGGCCGGCCTCCGCGCCGAGCGCGAGACCCTGCAGCGCGATCTGGCCCAGCGCGACAAGCTCGCCGCGCTCGGCCTCTTGTCCGCGGGCGTGAGCCACGAGGTGAACAACCCCTGCGGCGCCATCCTCGCGAACCTGTCGTCGCTGCGCAGCGACCTCGAGGCCCTCATGTCGCGGCCGCGCGTGCAGCGGCTCGAGGTGCTCGACGAGCGCGGCCCGGACTGGCTCGAGGCCGTCGGCGACTGCGTGAGCGCGGCCCACCGCATCCACAACATCGCCCGCTCGCTCAACGTGTTCTCGCGGCGCTCGGGCGAGGGCACGGTCGGGCCGGTCGACCTCAACGAGGAGATCGGCGTCGTCGTGCGCCTCGTCGGCAAGGAGGTCCGCAGCCGCGCGACCTTCGACATCGAGCTCGCACCGGGCCTGCCCGCCATCGAGGCCTTGCCGTACATGGCCGCACAGGTGCTGACCAACCTCGTCGTCAACGCGTTGCAGGCGGTCGAGGCGGTGCCGGCGGGCCGCGGCAAGGTGCGCATCACGACGGGCTACGACGCCGAGGCCGTCATGATCTCGGTCGAGGACAACGGCCCCGGCATCGCCCCCGAGCACATCGGCAACATCTTCGACCCCTTCTTCACGACCAAGGGCGCCGGCGGGGGCACCGGGCTCGGCCTGTCCATCACCCGCTCGCTCGTGCACAAGGCGGGCGGCGAGATCTTCGTGGACAGCGAGCCGGGCAGAGGGGCGTGCTTTCGCGTGGTGTTCCCGCGCCTCGTGCACGCGCGCGCCCCGCAGCGCGGCCGTCCGTCCCAGCCCCCGGCGCAGGGCCGACTGCGCGTGCTCATCCTCGACGACGACGAGCTCATGCTGCGCTCCTTCGAGCGCCTCTTGTCGGCGCACTTCGACTGCATCCTCGCCCGCGGCGTGGCGCAGGCCCTGGCGGCGCTGTCGCGCGACGCCCACGTCGACGCCGTCCTCGCGGACGTCGTGATGCCGGGCCAGTCCGGGGTCGATCTCTGGGAGCAGCTCCGGCTCACGCACCCTGCCCTCGCGGCGCGCACGTTGTTCGTGTCCGGCGGGCTCACCTCCGAGCGCCTGCGCGAGCGGGTCGCCGCCACGCGCCGCCCGCTCCTCGACAAGCCCATCGAGCGCCAGGCGCTCGTCGCGGCGATCCAGGCGCTCGCGTTCGAGTGGCCTCAGGCCTGAGGGCCCGGGCGCGCGGCGTCAGTGCCGTCCCGGCAGCGGCGGCGGCTGGCGCCGCGCGAGCGTGAGCAGGTCCTCGAGCCCGCTCTGCCCGTCGGCATCGAGCTCGCGGAAGTGCACGCCGAAGCCGAGCCCGCGCAGGTCCTCCTGGAGGCGCACGACCCGGCCGGCGAGCGCGACGAGCTCGCCGCTCGTGGGGTGGATGACCGACAGGAGCACCTCCACCCCCACGTCGAGGCCCTCGGGCCGCTCGACGCTGCCGAGCAGGACGTACGCCCCGGAGTGGCTCAGGTTGACGAGCTCGAGCACGTAGTCGACCTCCTCGAGGTGCATCGACAGCTGCGCCAGGAGCTCGTAGCGCTCGTGCTGGCGCCGCTCGGCGCCGGAGGCCGGGGGGCTCGTGGGTGCGGCGGGTCGCTCGGACATCGGGGTCACTCTAGCCCGCGTCGCGGCCCCGCGCGACAGGGCGTCAGCCCCCGACCGCCCCGAGCTCGTAGTACGGCGCCGTCGCGTTCTCGAGCGTCACCGTCGTCACCTCGAGGTGCGGCACGGTGATGTTGCCGAGCACCGGCACATAGGGCCCGGCCGCGCTCGTCGCGGCGCGGAGCTCGTAGGTCGTGCCCGGCACGAGCGTCGTGGTGCGAATGCTGAGCGTGCCGGCGGCGAAGCTCACGGTCGAGCCCCAGGGGCGCGCGAGGGGCTCCCCTACGAAGAGCCCTTCGCCCGGCCACGCTACCGACTTCCAGTAGGCCTCGAGCAGCGTCGCGCCGCGAAAGTAATGGGGCAGGAGCACACGCGTGTCGGGGAACTTCTGCGTGTAGTTGCAGGGCTCGACCACGGTCCCGTAGCTGCCGGTGACGCCCGCCTCGAGCCACGCCACGACGCTCATCTGGCCGCTCGTCGGCACCTGCCCGCCATAGGACGTGAGGTGGTCGGCGACGGCGCCCGGCCGATAGGTGTTGGTCGCGATGGCCGGCACGTCGGCGAGGCCGGTGAAGTAAAAGAGGAGGTTCGTCCGGTTGTCGACGTGGTCCGAGCCGGCGCCCGTCGAGTTGTCGAGGTACTCGAGCGCGAGCCCACCCGGGTAGCTCCAGTCGGCGACGGTCGTCTCGAAGGCGCTCCAGCGCACGCTGCGCGCCGTGTCGGTGGTGCGCACGAGCACGCCGTCCCCGAGCGGGAAGGTCTGGTCGGAGGCGACGCCGCGATCGACGAGCGCCACGGCCCCGGCCTCGGTGGCGGCCGCGAGCATCATCGCCGGGCGGATGCCGTGGTCGGTGAAGGGCGCGAGCGAGGGCGAGTCGAAGTAGGCGACGGGCGCCGTGCCGTTGCAGGGCTGGCTGCAGTACGCGGGGTCGAAGCCGAGCGCGAACGCACTCGTGATCGACATGCAGTCGGCGCGATAGGGCCGGGTCCACGTGAGCACGAGGCCCTGGATCTCCGGACCGAGCGCGGCGTCGACGATGGCCTTCGCCGTCGCGAAGTCCTGCTGCGACACGACGTCCGCGACGGGCAGGAGCACGTTCACGATGTGGTCGGCGGGGATGCCGCGCGCGGCCGCGTAGTAGCTCCCGACGGCGATCGACTGCGGATCGCCCGCGTTCACGACGACGCCGAGCTCGCTCGCGCCGAGCGACTCGCGCGGCAGGCGCACGCTCGGCGGCACGCTCCCGCCGCTGCCGCCCGCGCCGCCCGCGCCCGCGCCACCCGTCGAGCTCGAGGTGGTGGTCGGCACGGGCTCGCCCGCGTCGTCCCCGCTGCAGGCGCCCGCCGCCGCGAAGCAGAGAGCGAGCGACGCGACCACGAGCACGCCTCTGAGACGCAGGTGCACGGCAGACCTCCCGGGACGGCGACGGCCCCAGGATCGGCGCACCGGGTGCGGCTCGTCAACCGGATCGGCCGCCCGCGGCGCGCGCGCGGCGCCGGCGCGGCGCCGCCCACGAGCAGATCGGGCAGGCGGCCGCGTCGTGCCCGCGCGCCGGGCAGTAGCGGCGCCCGAACCAGATGAGCTGCAGGTGGAGCTTGCCCCAGCTCTCGGGCGCAAAGAGCTTCTTCAGATCGCGCTCGGTCGCGACGACGTTGCGCCCGCTCGACAGCCCCCAGCGCGCCGCGAGGCGGTGGATGTGCGTGTCGACGGGGAAGGCGGGCTCGCCGAAGGCCTGCGACACGACGACGCTCGCCGTCTTGTGCCCCACGCCCGGCAGCGCCTCGAGCGCCTCGAGCGCCCGCGGCACGACGCCGCCGTGGCGCTCGACGAGGAGCTCCGCCATGCGGCGCAGGTTGCGCGCCTTGGTCGGCGCGAGGCCGCAGGTGCGGATGCAGGCGAGGATCTCGCGCTCCGGCAGGGCCGCGAGAGCCGCGGGGGTCGAGGCGCGCGCGAACAGGGCGGGCGTCACCTGGTTCACGCGTAGATCGGTGGTCTGCGCGCTCAGCATCACGGCGCAGAGCAGCGTGAACGGATCGACGTGGCCGAGCGGCACGGCCGGCTCGGGGAAGAGCGCGTCGAGCTCGGCCTGGATGCGGCGCGCTTTGTCGCGGCGGGTCACGCGCGAGCGATCTACACCGGGCCGAGCGCGCGCGCACGGGGAGGACTTCTCGCCCCGCGGCGTACGACGCATGGTAGGGCTCTCGCCCGGGAGGACTGGCATGATCGCCCTCATCATCTTCGGGTCCAAGGCCGTGACGAGCTGCGTCACGACGGGCGAGTTCGACTGCCCCTACTGCCACGGTCGCCAGCCCTTCAAGCACATGCGGGTCCGGAAGTTCTTCACGCTCTACTGGATCCCGCTCATCCCGCTCGGCGTGCTCACCGAGTACCTCCAGTGCCAGAGCTGCTTCGGCAAGTACAAGCCGAGCCTGCTCGGGGCCGGCAAGCCATGAGCTACCGGCTCGCAGCCCTCGGGGCGGCGCTGCAGCTCGGCTGGATCGCGCTCGCGCTCGCGCTCGCGTCCGCGCTCGGGTCGGAGGCGGTCGCGCTCGCGGCGCTCGCGACACCGCGCGTCGCCCTCTTCGCGGCGGTGTGCGTCGGGTGGGCGGTCGCCGAGGTGCTGGCCGCCCGACCGGGCACGTCCGACCCGATGCCCGCCGGCCCGGGCGCAGGCACCGACGTCGCCCTCGCGCTCGCGACGGGCCTCGGCCTGTGGCTCACCTTGCTCGTCGCGCTCCTCGACGCGGCGCGCGCGAGCCTCGGAGCGTCCGCGGCCGCGGGCGTGGCCCTCGCCGCCGCCGGGATCGTCCTGCGCGCGAGCGCCCTCGTCACCCTCGGGGCGCGCTTCGTCACGGCCGCGCGCATCGAGCGCGGCCAGGCGCTCGCGACGACCGGGCCGTACCGCTGGCTCGGGCATCCGTCCGAGCTCGGCCTCGTCATGGCGGCGCTCGGCGCGGCGCTCGTCGGGGCGAGCCCGCGTGCGGCCCTGTGCACGCTCGGGCTGCTCGTGCCCCCGAGCCTGCTGCGCATGCGCCGCGAAGACCGCGTGCTCGCGCGCGCGCGCGCGGCGGCGCGACCCACCACCCCGAGCGAGGCGAGTCATGGTTGACGGCAGCGACGGCTCCCGCTTCTCGGCGCGCACGGGTGAGCCGTCGGCGAGCGGTCGCCTCACGGGCGCCGGGCCCCTCGGCGCGTCTCCGCTCTCCGAGCTCGGCAGCGAGTGGCACGCGTGTCCGCGCTGCCAGGGGCGCTTCGGCCGCGAGGTCGACACCTGCCCGAACGACGGCGCGAAGCTCGTCCTCACCGACGAGCTCGTGGGCACGACGCTGTCGGGCACCTACTTCGTCGAGCGCGTCATCGGCGAGGGCGGCATGGGGCGCGTGTACGAGGCACGCCACACGCGCATCCCGCAGAAGCGCTTCGCGGTGAAGGCGCTGTTGCCCGAGTACGCGCGCCAGCCCGAGGTCCTGGCGCGCTTCCAGCGCGAGGCCGAGGCCTCCGCGGCCATCGCGAGCGAGCACGTGGCCGGCGTGTACGACGTCGATCGCGGCGCCGACGGCCGCCCCTTCATGGTGGTCGAGTACCTCGACGGCAAGGAGCTCGGCGCCTACCTCGACGCGGTGGGCAAGCTCGACGTCCCCACCGCCGTGTTCATCGCGCGGCAGGTGTGCCGGGCGCTCGGGGCCGCGCACGCGACCGGCGTCGTGCACCGCGACGTGAAGCCCGAGAACGTGTTTCTCACGGGCGACGTCGCGCGCCCGCGGGTGAAGGTCATCGACTTCGGCATCTCGCGCCTCGAGGACCAGGCGGGCGGGAGCCTCACGCGCACGGGCATGATCCTCGGCACGCCCGCGTACATGGCGCCCGAGCAGGCGCGGGGTGACCGCGTCGACAAGCGCGCCGACCTCTACGCCGTCGGCGGCATCCTCTACCGCGCCCTCGTGGGCCGGGTCCCCTTCGACCGCCCCGACCCCTCCGCGGTCGTCGTGGCGGTGCTCACCGAGGAACCGATCGCGCCCCGCACCCTCGAACCGCGCATCCCCGCGGCGCTCGAGCTCGTCATCCAGACCGCGATGGCCAAGGACCCGGCCCGGCGCTTCCCCGACGCCGACGCGCTCGATGCGGCGCTCGCGCCCTTCGACACGCTCGCGGCGGCAGCGGCCGCGGCGGCGGCAGCCCCGTCGGGTGCGCCGCCGACCTCCCGCGCGCCGAGCGCCGTGTCCCTCGGCGAGCAGGCGCGCGAGCTCCGGAGCGCTCGGCCGTTCATCGCGCTCCTCTTGACCGTCGGCGGGGCCGCCACGCTCCTCGGCCTCGTCGGGCTCCTGGCTGCGTTCGTGCGCGCCGGCCGCGGCGGGGGCCCGCTCGGAGCCGTCACGGGCCAGGAGGCCATGCTCATCGGCCTCGCCATGCTCGGCGCGCTCGCGACGCCGGTGCTGCTCGCCGTCCTCTACCTGCGCAAGCACACCTGGCAGAACAGCCAGCGCGTGCTCGAGCTCTTGCGCCGCCTGCGCGCGCCCGTGCTCGTCGGGCTCGCGACCTACGGCATGGCGGCGCTGCTCACGCGCACGATCGAGCTCGTGCTGCTGCGGCGCGTGCTCGGGATCACCTGGGCGGGCTGGGACGCGCTTTGGTTCCTCGCGGCCGTCGCCGCCGCCGCGCTCGCCACCCTGTGGCCACGCCTCGACGCCCGCGCCTCCGAGCACGCCCGACCGACGCGCCTCCTCTACGCCTGCGCCGGGCTCGGGGGCCTGGCGCTCGTCGTCGCGCTCGCGGTGCAGGGGGGCACGAGCCTCGACGCGGCCGGCCTCGCGAGCGCAGCGGTCGCGGCGACCCCCTCGGCCTCGGCGGCGACGAGCGCGGCCGCGAGCGGCACCCCGCCGGCGAGCGGCTCGACCGGAGCGCTGCCGTCCGGCGCCCCGGCGCACCCGACCGCTGCCTTGCCGCCCCCGCCGCGCGACGCGAGCGCCGAGGACATCTGGCGCGAGCTCCAGAAGCAGCTCGAGTTCGGGCGGCTGAAGGATGCGGCCGCGACCTTCGACCGCCTGCTCACGGCCGATCCGGCCGCCGGCGAGCGCCCCGAGGCACGCGAGGCCTTCATCAAGATCTACATGAACGTGACCATGGCCCACCCGGCCGAGACGGCGCTCATGTCGAAGATGCTCACCGAGCGGATGGGCACGACCGGGCCCGACATCCTGTACCTGCTCCTCACGACGCGAGGTGGCACCGCGGCGGCCGACCGCGCCGCACAGCTCCTGCAGGACCCCGCCGTGCGCGCGCGCGGCACCCCGGCGATGCGCATCGCCTACGAGCTCCGCACGGCCGCCTGCGCCGACAAGCCCGCCCTCTTCGAGCGCGCGGCGGCCGAGGGCGACGCCCGCGTCCTCGGCGACCTCGGCCTCCTCGAGCACTGCAACCGCCGGCAGGCGTGCTGCTTGACCGGCAACGAATCGCTCAAGGCCGCCATCGCGGCGCTCCGCGCGCGCACGCAGTGAACGCTAGTCCGCCGCCTCGACCTCGGCCGGCAGCGGGACCTGCAGCCGGACGCGCGTGCCGCTCCGCGGGGCGGACTCGATCTCGAGCGTGCCGCCGAGCCGGCCGAGGTGCTCGCGCACGCCGAAGAGGCCGAAGCCCCGGGCCGTCGCCCCGCTCGTCACCTCCGCCGGCACGAACCCGATGCCGTCGTCCGTGACCTCGACGAGCAGGTGCGAGCCCGCCCGGCGGAGCGTGACGCGCGCCGCGGACGTCTGCGCATGCTCGAGGACGTTGGCGAGCAGCTCGCGGACGGCGCGGAACAGGAGCACCGCCGTGGCCGGTGCGAGCGACCCGTCGAGCGCATCGCACCGCACTTCGATGCGGATCCCGTGGCGGCGCTCGAGATCCTCGGCGAGCCACGAGAGCGCCTCCTCGAGCCCGAGGTCGTAGAGCACGGGCGGGCTCAGCTCGAACATCAGCGCGCGGACGTCGGCGCTGCACTGCTCGAGGAACTCGAGGGCGTGATCGAGCTTCGACCGGGCGCCACCCTCGACCTCGTCGCGCGCGCCGGCGAGCCCCATCCGGGCGAGCGCCAGCGACTGACCGATGCGGTCGTGCAGGGCGACCGCGATCCGGCGGCGCTCCTCTTCGTCCGTCACGGCCGCCTCGAACGCCATGCCCTGGAGCCTGGCCTGGTAGGCGCGCGCGGCCTGCTCGGCCTCGTGCCGCTCCGTGGCGTCGCGGATGAGCGCCATGAAGCGGCGCCGCCCGTCGCTCTTGACGGCGCCGAGCGCGATCTCGAGGCGCAGCTCGCTCCCGTCCTTGCGCCGGCCGACGACGTCCTGGGCGCGCGCCATCGGGCGCAGGGTCGGGGCGCGCCCGAACGCTTCGCGATGCGACGCGTGCGCGCCACGGTGCCGCTCCGGAACCAGCGTCTCGAGGGGGAGCGCCGCCAGCTCTTCCTTGCCGTAGCCGAAGAGCCGCTCCGCGAGCTCGTTGCTGAACACGATTCGCCCGTCCGCGTCGACGACGAGCACGCCGAGCGCAGCCGTGGCGAGGACGTCGCAGCAGCAGACGCCGGCCTCGCCCCCGGGTCTTTCGCCGTCGCGGTCGCTCAAGACGCACGCTCCTCCCGGGACGTCCGGGCGACTTCAGGCCACCGCGCGTCGCACACCGAGGGCTGCGAGCCGCTCGCTCACGGCCTTCACGCACGGCTGCCCGTCGACGTCGGCGGCGTCGAGCGGATGGGCGTGGTGGTAGAGACAGACCCGGAGCCGTTCCGGCGCGGCGTCCTGCCCCTCGCGACGCCGCGCGGCGAGCGTGGGAGCGCACGGTGCCACGACGCAGGGGCCCCGCGAGGCGGCCTCGGCGAGCTGCTCGAGGGCGTCGCGCACCTGCAGGGCGGCCTCGTCGTCGCCGAACCAGGCCGACAAGAGGGGGCGCGCCTCGCCCCGGAGCTCGATCTCGTAGCCGACCAGGCGCATGCGAGCCTGGGCGTCGACCTCCTCGGCGAGGAACACCTCGAACCGCACGTCGAAGGCCAGGGCGAGCGCCCGCAGGTCTGCCACGCCGTCCGCAGCGCGGCGCCGGGCCGGCTCCCGCGGGCCAACCAAAGGGCCGCGCGTGAGCAGGCGTGTCCGGGAAGCCGGTGCGGCAGAGACCGGCGAGGGTGCGCCCGGCGCGGTGGCGTGGGGAGCGACGGTCGGCGCCGTCAGGGCGAGGCCGGCGGCGACCGCTTGGCCGAAGTGGGTGCGATTGGGTCGGAGGCTTGCCACGAGCCGGCGCTTCGCGTCTTGCATGGTCGGATCACCTTGAGGTCCGGTGACCGCCGCACGCGCAGCGGCCACCCTGGCCTCGGATGTAGCGCCGTGCGCGCGACGCGGGCATCCTCGAAACCCATGATCCCGGGCACCGCGTTCGTGGAGGCGGCCGTCCCGAAACGCCGTGGTCGGTCGGCAGCGCGGTCCACGGCGGCGGCGGGGCGGCGCGAGGATTGGCGCCCGCAGCCACGCCCGCTTGACATGCCACCCGGCCCCTGGTACCCGCTAGCCCGTTGTTGGCTTCGACCCAGGCGCGTAGCTCAGTGGTAGAGCACTACCTTGACACGGTAGGGGTCGTTGGTTCAATCCCAATCGCGCCTACCACTTGCCCGCTGGGCCCTGCGATTCACGCACATTTCCTGCGTGTCTCGCCGTTCGCCGTCGTCGCGCCGCCGGGCGTCCCGGCCGCAGCCGTGAGCCGCCGCGGGCGGTTCGAGCGACGTTGAATCCATGAAACGCCCCGTCCGGGAGATCCTCGCCGACGCGATCAGCCGTGATCCGTCGATCATCGGCGCCAAGCTCGGCGCCGTGGTGTACGACCTCCACACCCCCGTCGAGGCCGAGCCGAGCGCGCTCGAGCCCGTCCGCACCTCGACGCCCGAGGGGCTCGCCGTGCTGCGCCACTCGACGGCCCACGTGATGGCCGACGCGGTGCAGCGCCTGTTCCCGGGCACCAAGGTCACCATCGGCCCGGCGACGGCCCACGGCTTCTACTACGACTTCGACAAGCCGAGCGGCCCGTTCACGGACGAGGACCTCGCGCACATCGAGCAGAAGATGCTCGAGATCGTCGAGCAGAAGCGCCCCTTCCGCCGCACGGTCGTCTCGCGGGCCGAGGCGCACGCGCACTTCCAGAAGCTCGGCGAGAGCTACAAGCGCGAGCTCATCGACGCCATCCCCGAGGGCGAGGAGATCTCGCTCTACCACCACGGCGAGGGCGCCGACGAGTGGACCGACCTGTGCATGGGGCCGCACGTCCCGCACACCGGCTACCTCCGGGCCGTCAAGCTCGTGAGCGTCGCCGGCGCCTACTGGCGCGGCGACGAGCGCAACCCGATGCTGCAGCGCATCTACGGCACGGCCTTCGCGACGCCGGCCGATCTGCGCGAGCACCTGCGCCTGCTCGAGGAGGCGAAGAAGCGCGACCACCGCAAGCTCGGCCGTGAGCTCGAGCTCTTCATGTTCGACGAGCACGCGCCCGCGATGCCGTTTTTTTTGCCGCGCGGCGCCTTCGTCTACAACCGCCTCGTCGGCTACATGCGCTCGCTCTACGAGCGCTACGGCTACGAGGAGGTGGTCACCCCGCAGATCTTCGACAAGAAGCTGTTCGAGACGAGCGGCCACCTGCCGAACTACCGCGAGAACATGTTCCTGCCGGTGACGGCGGAGCTGCTCGACAAGGCCAAGATGGACCTGCGCCTCGGCCTGCACGGCGCGACCGACCCGCACAGCTACCGCGAGGCCGACAAGGTGCGCGACGAGGCGGTCATCGGGCACCTCGACGACCTCGAGCGCACGGCCCAGAAGCCGATGAACTGCCCGTGCCACTGCCTCATCTTCCGCTCCCGGCGCCGGAGCTACCGCGAGCTGCCGTGGCGCGTGGCCGACTTCGGGCGCCTGCACCGCTACGAGCGCGGCGGCGTCGTACACGGCCTGGCGCGCGTGCGCAGCTTCTGCCAGGACGACGCCCACATCTTCTGCGCGCCCGCAGAGATGCAGACCGAGATCCAGAGCTTCATCGATCTGCTCTACGAGGTGTACGCCGCCGTCGGCTTCGCCAAGGTGGACGTGAAGCTCGCGACGCGGCCCGACACGCGCATCGGCACCGACGCGCAGTGGGACGACGCCGAGCGGGCGCTCGCGGCCGCGGTCGAGAGCCGCGGCCTCGGCTACGAGGTGTCGCCGGGCGAGGGCGCGTTCTACGGCCCGAAGCTCGAGTTCCACATCGAGGACGCCCTCAAGCGCTCGTGGCAGCTCGGCACCATCCAGGTCGACTACGCCCTGCCCGACCGCTTCGGCCTCGAGTTCACGGGCCCGGACGGTGCCGCGCACCGGCCGGTCATGCTCCACCGCGCCATCCTCGGCTCGCTCGAGCGCTTCATGGCCGTCTACATCGAGCACACGGGCGGGGCCTTCCCGGTCTGGTGCGCGCCCGAGCAGGCCACGGTCGTGACCGTGAGCGAGAAGCAGGACGAGTACGCCCACGAGGTGGTGCGCGCGCTCAAGGCCCGCGGCCTCCGCGCCACGGCCGACACCTCCTCCGACAAGCTCGGCGCCAAGATCCGCTCGGCGCGCCTGCTGCGCGTGCCCTACATCCTCGTCGTCGGCGACAAGGAGGTCGAGGCACGCATGGTGGCGCCGCGCTCGCGCGACCTCGACAAGAACCTCGACCCGCTGCCCCTCGCCGCCTTCGTCGAGCGGCTCCTCGGCGAAGCCGAGCCGCCGCGCCTCGCGGGCCGCACGTGAGAAAAGCGCGTGCCGGGGACCGCGTGGGGGCTGCGAGCGTGGCGGCGAGGGCGTGGCGTGGCCAGACGCCCCGGCGCCCCGAGGTGTCAAGCGCAAACGGGCCGCGGTCGATGGTGAGCGCCGTCGTCGCGGAGCGCGGATTGATCCGCGCACGAGTTCGGGCTCTAGTCGGGGTTGGTGGTGTGCGCCGCACGACGCACGCGTGCCGGACCACAGTCGCGGGAAGGCGTGGGAGCCTCGCTCGCCGGGTCGCCCCGAGTCGCGCCGAGTCGCGCGACCGTGGCGCCCCGTCTGTGGTTCGGTGTTTTGCTCGCGCGCGAGCGGCAGCGGTTTGAAGGAGGCAAGGCAGTCGACGTATGGCTCTAAGGCAAGACCCTCGGAAACGAGATCAGCAACGAGGTGCCCCGCAGCAGCGGATCAACCATCGCATTCGCGTCCCCGAGGTTCGCGTCATCGACGCCAACGGCGACATGCTGGGCGTGCTCACGACCCAGGACGCGCTGCGCCGCGCACGGGAACAGGGCCTCGATCTCGTCGAGATCAATCCGAAGGCCGCGCCGCCGGTCTGCAAGATCCTCGACTTCGGAAAGTTCAAGTACGAGGAGAAGAAGCGCGCCCGCGAGACGAAGCGCAAGCAGGCCGTGGTGGAGGTCAAGGAGATCAAGCTCCGCCCGAAGACCGACGATCACGACCTCGACTTCAAGACGCGCGCCGCGCGCCGCTTCCTCGAGAACGGCAACAAGGTGAAGTTCACGGTGCGCTTCCGCGGCCGCGAGATCACCCACCCGGAGCGCGCGCGCGAGCAGCTCGAGGGCATCAGCGCCAAGTGCGAGGACCTCGCCAACATCGAGGTGCGCGCCTCGATGGAGGGCCGCACCATGATCCTGATGATGGCTCCGAAGCCGACCATCCTCCAGGCGCTGTCCGTGTCGCGCGCCGCCGCCGAGAAGGAGCGCAAGGAGGCCGAGATCGCGCGCCTCGCCGCCCGTGCGCGCGGTGAGGTCGTGAGCGAGCCCGGTCCGGTGGAGCCCGAGGAGGACGACGAGTTCGCCAACGTCAATGCCGCCGAGGACGAGGAAGAGGAAGAGGACGAGGACGCCGCCGACGACAAGGCGCCGGACCTGCCGGAGGCCTGAGTGCGCGCTCGAGCGGTCGCGACCTCGGCGTGGCTCGGGCTCGCGCTCGGGCTCGCGACGGCCACGACCGCCCGCGCGCAGGCGCCCGGCCCCTCGGCGGCGCCCGCCGACCCCGCCATCTCGTTCACGCGCACCGAGCTGCCGAACGGCCTGACGGTCCTCCTGCACGAGGACCACACCCAGCCGCTCGTCGTCGTGTCGCTCCAGGTGCACGTGGGCTCGCGCGACGAGAAGCCGGGGCGCACCGGCTTCGCGCACCTGTTCGAGCACCTCATGTTCATGGGCACCGAGCGCGTGCCCGTGAAGAAGTTCGACGACTGGATGGAGCTCGAGGGCGGCGCGAACAACGCCCAGACGAGCCAGGACTGGACGCGCTACTACGACGTCGCGCCGAGCCACGCCCTGCCGCTGCTGCTGTGGATGGAGGCCGACCGGCTCGAGGCGCTCGGGGCCCAGATCGACGCCGCGAAGCTCGAGGTGCAGCGCGGCGTCGTGCGCAACGAGCGGCGCGACAGCTACGAGAACGAGCCCTACGCGCGCGCGGATCTGCGCCTGCCCGAGCTTCTGTTCCCGCTCGGCCATCCCTACCACTTCGACGTCATCGGCTCACACGCCGACCTGGTGGCCGCGGGCGTCGCCGACGTGCGCGAGTTCTTCGCGCGCTGGTACGTGCCGCAGAACACCTCGCTCGTCGTCGGCGGCGACGTCGACCCGGCGACGGTGCACGCGCTCGTCGCGCGCTACTTCGGCGGCCTGCCCGGCGGGTCGGTGCCGGTGCGCGCCCCGGCGCCGCCCCCGGCGCGCCTCGGCGGCGTGGTGCGCGAGACTCTCCCCGACGCCGTGACCTTGCCCAAGATCATCATGGCCTGGCCGAGCCCGGCGCGCTTCGCGCCCGGCGACGCCGAGCTCTCGCTCGCGGCGTCCGTCCTCGGCAGCGGCAAGAACAGCCGGCTCTACCGCGAGCTCGTCTACGGGCAGAAGCTCGCCCAGAGCGTGCGCGCCTATCAGATGTCGCTCGAGCTCGGCTCCTTCTTCGCGATCGAGGTGGTGGCGCAACCGCCCGACGAGGGCGAGACCCTCGAGGGGCGCCTCGCGCGCGTGGAGCAGGCGATCGACCGCGAGCTCGCGCGGCTCGCGGCCGAGGCCCCGAGCGCCGAGGAGCTGGGGCGCGCCGAGGTCGGCGTCGAGATGGGCTTCGTGTCGGGGCTGCAGTCGCTGCTCGGTCGCGTCCTCACGCTCAACGACTACCAGCAGAGCCGCGGGGACCCGGGCTACCTCGCCCGCGACCTCGCGCGCTTTCGCGCCGCGACGGCCGAGGCGGTCCGCGCGGCGGCCGCCGACACGCTCCACCTCGACCGACGCGTCATCTTGCGCGTCGTGCCGAAGGCGGAGGACCAGGCGCCGGGAGCCACGCCGTGAGCGGCTCCGCCCGGCCCCGGGGCGCGCTCGGTGGGCTCGCGCTCGGCGCGCTCGCGCTCGGCGCGCTCGCGCTGCTTGGCGGGTGCCCGCGCGAGACTCCGGTCGCACCCGCGACCACCGGCCCCCTCGACGCGCGCCCGACCCTCGGGCCCGTCGTGCCCTACCGCGCGCCTGCAGCGGTGCAGTTCCGGACGGCCGCGGGGCTCGAGGTGTGGCTCGTCGAGCGCCACACGCAACCGATCGTGGCCGCGTCGCTCGTGGTGCGCGCGGGCTCGTCGCAGGACCCACCGGGCAAGGGGGGTCTCGCCTTCGTCACCGGGCAGATGCTCGACGAGGGCGCCGGCGAGCTCGACGCCCTCGGGATCGCGGCGGCCTTCGACGACCGCGGTGCGGAGCTGTCGATCGACGTCGGGCACGACGGCAGCCGCGTCGACCTCGTGGTGCTGAAGCAGCACTTCGCGGGCGCCTTCGACGCCGTGGGCGCGATCGTCGCCCGCCCGCGCCTCGCGGCCGCCGACTGGGAGCGCGTGTCGAAGGAGTGGCTGAACGACCTCGCGATGCGCGACGACGACGCCGACGCGGTCGCGCGCGTCGTGACGCGGGCCGTGCTCTACGGCCCCGACACGGGCTACGGCGCGCCGGCCGACGGGCGCGTCGACTCGGCGCGAGGCATCGTCCTCGACGACGTGCGGGCGTTCTACGCCAGCCACTGGTTGCCGGGCAACGCCGTGCTCGCCGTGGCGGGCGACGTCACGCGGAGCGAGCTCGAGGCGGTGGTCGAGCACGCGCTCGGCACCTGGAAGGCGGCTCCGACCGCTCCTTCGCGCCCCGTGCCACCGCCCCTCGACGCGCGCCCGCGCTTCGTGCTCGTCGATCGCAAGGAGGCGCCGCAGTCGGTCATCGCCGTGGCTCGGCCCGGCGTGGCGGCCGCCGACGCGGACGCCGCCCCGCTCGAGCTCGTGAACGCCGCCCTCGGCGGCTCGTTCACCTCGCGGCTCAACCAGAACCTGCGCGAGACGCACCACTGGACGTACGGGGCGGGGTCGCGCTTCTACGAGACCGTCGCGCTCGGGCCCTTCTCCGCACGCGCGGCCGTCGAGACGCCGGCCACGGCGCCGGCGCTCACCGAGATGCTCCGCGAGATCGAGCAGATGCACGCCAAGGGGCTCGACGAGACCGAGCACAAGAAGGTGCGCGCCAAGGATCTGCTCGATCTGCTCGAGACGAACGAGTCGGCGAGCGGTCTCGCGGCACGGCTCGGCACGCTCGCGCTGCTCGGGCTCGGGAGCGACCACGACGCCCGTGCGGGCGTCGCGCGCCAGGCGGCGAGCCTCGCGGACCTGGCGGCGCTCGCGGCGCGCTACCTCGACCTGTCGCAGGCGACCGTGGTCGTCGTCGGGCCGAAGGACGAGGTGCTCGCGCCGCTCGGCGCGCTCGGCCTCGGCGAGCCGGCACTGTGGGCCGCGGATGGACGCCCGCTCGGGACGCTGCCTCCGGCCCCGCCCATCACCACGAAGGATCCGCCGAAGTGGCCCGGCGAGCCGCAGCGCTGACGCGGCGACCCCGCCGGCCCTCCTTCACGGCACCGAGGGCGTGAACACCACCGGCGAGTACGGCGCGCCCGTGTGGACGTACCCGTCGCCGTGCCAGAAGATGAAGTCGGGCTCCACGTAGCCGTCGAGCATGACCTCGAGCTGGAGGTCGGCGCCGGCGTCGGTGTAGAACGACACCTCGTCGTAGTCGTAGTCGGTGTCGGCGTGGAAGGTGAGGTCGCGCCCGCCGTAGTCGATGCGATCGCCGAGCTCCACATCGGTGGCCCCGACGCCGTCGATGAGCGAGCCCGCGGTCACGAACGCGTCGAAGGAGCAGCCGTGGTGCGACACGGTCGTGTCGCAGCTCGTCCACAGGCGCCAGAGCCCGCCTCCGTCGTACTCCACGAACAGGCCCGCGCCGTAGCCGAGCTCGGTCGTGAGGTGCTGGCCCGTGTCGATGTTGGCGTAGTAGGCGTAGTCGTTCACGATGACGTCGTCGTCGTGATGGTGGCCCATCATGCAGCCCGTCGCCCCGAGCCCGAGGCCCGCGACGGCGAGACCGGCCAGCGCCACGCGCGTGAGCGACGCGCCGGGCGCGCGGCGCTTGCTGCTGCAACGGCCTGGGACAACGCGCTCTGGATCCATGACGAACCTCCGGGCTGGCGATCGCGACTCGTGACTCTCAGTGGCGGCGGCGGGGCGGGGCGGCCGGGGCGGGCGCCGGTGCGCTCGGGGCCGACGGCCGCGGGCGCGAGACGGCGGGGGGCTGCGAGGGGGCCGAGGGCCGGCGCACCGCCGGAGGCTGCGAGGGGGCCGAGGGCCGGTAGACCGGGCTCGGTGCGCGCGCCGCCGGCGTGCGCGGCGCGTGGTACGCGTCGGTGCGCGGACGCGGGGTCGTCGGGCGCGAGGGCGTGATCGCGGGAGGAGCGCCCGGTCGCGGCCGGGACGGCACCACCCTCGGTGCGGTCGGACGCCTCGGGGTCACACCCGGGGTGACGCGCGGCTGGCTGGGCCGCGACGGGCGCGCGGACGGCGTCTGGCGCGGGACCCCGGGCTGGGTCGCCGCCGGTGCCCTCGCGGGGGTCGTCGGCCGCGTGGCGCGGGGCGCCACCTTGGGGGCCGGCGGCGAGCCCTTGCCGCCCATCGCGGCCGGGCGCGCATAGGCAAGCGCCTGCGAATCGGTCACCTTGGCCACCGGACGCCGAGCCGGGGCGATGCGCGCCTGGTCGAAGGTCGGCGACTGCGGGCGCGCCGTGAGCGACGGCCCGTGGGGGTCGGCCACCTTGGCTCCGGGGCCCGCGCTGTGGTCGGCGGCGCCGGGGTCGGCCGCGTCGTGGCCGCTCGTGCTGCCCGGATCGGCGGGCACGTGGCCGCTACCGCCGTGGTGGTGGTGCTGATCCACGTAGTGGGTGTGCTCGTGGATCGCGTGCGAGTGATGGTGATGCACGATGTGCAGGTGCCAGTACGGGTCGAACAGCCAGTAGCTGTCGACGTACCAGAACGGCAGCACCACGCTGCCGTAGAACGCCACCGCGAGCCCACCGAACCAGAAATGCGTCGGGGGCATGGGCGCCCAGCCGACGTAGTCGTAGCCGGGCTCGCCGACGCGCCACACGACCCACGCCGGGGCGTACACGCGACCCGGCACCCAGGCCCAGCCGCGCGACGCGATCCACACCCAGCGGCCGTAGTGGAAGGGCACGTGGCCCCAGCTGTAGTCGCTCACCCACAGCCAGGCGCCGTCCTGATCGAGCGCCCAGCGCCCGCCCGTGCGGTACGGCACGAAGTCCGCGCCGACGACGACCGTGTGGGGCATCCAGACCGTGCCGTACGTGGGGTCGTCCACCCAGACGCCGTACGGATCGAGCTCGCCCCGGAAGTCGGTGAGCGCGCTCGGGTCGGTGTCCTCGTACGGCTCATCCTGCGCCTGCGCGGTGAGCGGCGCCGCGAGGAGCAACGCGGCCGCGACGGCGAGCAGCCGGGCGAGGCCCCAGGGCCCGCGGCGCGATGCGAGGGAGAGACGCGACCTTGGCGGCTTCATGCTGGACATGATGAGGTTTCCCGGTTGGCGATGCCACTCGAACCCTTGCCCACGATGCTACCGCTAAGGTGCGCATCCGCGAGGCGACGCGCCAGCCGCTGGGGCGGCCGACACGTGGGGCGGGTCCGTGGCTGTACCTTGGACGGCGCGATGCGGCGGAAAAGTCGCGCCCGCGGCATTTTTTCCGCGGACTTGCGCCCGGAGCCCGCCTCGGTCCGGCCCGGGCGCGAGAGCGGGAGCCGGCGCCGTCCGCGGGCCGGCGCGCGGAAGGCTCCACCCTCGGCAGCGACCCCTGCTAATGTGGCCGCGTGGGCACGGCGCACGGCTTCCTCACGTCGCCCCGCGGCACGCGGTGGCGTTTCCCGTTCCTTCTCGCCGCGGCGGCTGCCGCCAGCGCCCCCGCGGTGGCGCGGGCGCAGAACTTCAACTCGCACGTGCACCTCGACCAGATGCAGCCCGCCACGCCGGGCTCGCCGTTCCTGCAGGCCGAGGGCCCCGCGGACCGCTTCGACGAGGGCATCGCCTACGGCTTCGGCCTCGTGGCCGACTACGCCTTCGCGCCCCTGCGCGCCAAGGTCCTGCCCGCCGACGAGGTCGAGAAGGTGCCGGTCGAGCACGCGCTCCTCTTGCACCTCGGCGCGTCGCTGAGCCCCCTCGACTGGCTCAGCCTCGAGCTCAACATGCCCTTCGCGGTCTACGAGGGCGGCGAGGACGTGCTCGACGACGCCGGCAACCCGCTCGTGCTCGGCCAGCAGCTCTACGCCGGCGAGCCCGGGCAGGGCGATCTCCGCATCGGCGCCCACTTTCGGCCCAAGGTCGTCGACGACGTGGATCTCTCGTTCGGGGCGCGGGTGTGGGCGCCCACCGGGCGGCGCGAGGCGTACCTGCGCGGGCCGAGCCCGCGGGCGCGCTTCGAGCTCGTGACGTCGGTGGCGGGCGACCAAGACATGATTCTATACGGTTGCACGCTCGCGCTCTCCCCCTTGTGGTTCGCCGCGCACGACGGCGACCGCATCGCGGTCGACTGCGCCGTCCACGCCAAGCTGGCGCCCTTCGTGTCGGTCGGCCTCGAGCCGCACTTCGCGGTCTTCACCTACCCTGCCTACGTGTTCGGCGACGAGGCCCCCTCGGCGTTCCCGGGCCTCGGCGGCGACACCGATTTCGCCATCCAGTTCGAGCCCTTGGCGATGGCGCGCTTCCACGTTGCGGGCTTCACCGTCGGCGTGGGAGTCGGGCCGGGCTTCGGCGGCGCCCCCGGGACCGGCGGTGCCCGCGCCCTGCTGAGCTTCTCCTACGGCGACCGCGGCGAGCGCCCGCCCGAGATCGTCGGCGTCAAGGACAAGGACCTCGACGGAGTCGCCGACGACGACGACGCCTGCCCGACCGAGGCCGGCCCGGCCGAGAAGCGCGGCTGCCCGGAGCAGCGCGACCGGGACGGCGACGGCATCGCCGACCTCGAGGACGCCTGCCCGGCCGAGGCGGGCGCGCCGAGCGACGACGCGAAGGCGAACGGCTGCCCCGACAGCGACAACGACCGCACGGCCGACCCGGTCGACAGCTGCGTGCGCGAGCCGGGCCCCGCCCACACCGGGGGCTGCCCGGAGCACGCGCGGCTCTTGAAGGGCGACTTCAAGATCACGCCGCCCATCGTGTTCGACAAGGGTCGGGCCACCCTGCCCGCGGTCGCGGTGGCGGCGCTGAAGGAGGTCATCGGTACCATGCGCGCCAACCCGGAGCTCAAGATGGTGGCGATCGCCGTCGGCACGAAGAAGGCGCCGCCCAACCTCAGCGACGACCGCACCAAGGCGATCCTCGATCTGTTCACCGAGCAGACCTTCGACGCGAACCGCTACGAGGTGCAGTACGACGACGCGGGCGAAGGCGGCCAGGTCACCGTCCACGTGCAGCGCTGACGTCCCCCCACGGAGCCGGCGCGCCCGCTGCCGGCGCGCCGCGCGAGCCGCAAAAGCTTGATCGACACGCTGGCGCCTTGGGCTATACATGGGCCGCCGACCGGCGTGGGTCGGCCGTCGCCGTGGGCCCGCCCCCGCGGCCGCGGGTTGGAGAGGTGACCGAGTGGTCGAAGGTGCACGACTGGAAATCGTGTGTGCGGCAACGCACCGTGGGTTCGAATCCCACTCTCTCCGCTGAGTCTCAGAGCTCCTTCAGGCAGGACTCGAACGCGGCGCAGTCCGCGACCCCGAGACACGGCCTGGCCGCCGCGAGCCCGCGTGCCGTGTCGTCGGCGCTGCAGCCGGTCGCGCAGCGTGACTCGACGTCGGGGGCGTCCCGCCTCACGGCGTCGACCGTCTCCTTCGTGGCGGCGCCCGCCTTCCTGCGCGCCTCGGCGGCCTCGACGCTGCACGCCGTGCTGCGCTCGCAGAGAGCCGCGCAGAGCCCGGCGCGGTCGACCTGCGGCTCGGCCGCGACCGTGGTGCTCGTGGTCGGCGACGGCGGGGTCGCGCGCTCGCACCCGGGCGCCACGCCGAGGAGCGCGGTGACCGCGAGAGCCGCCAGAGGGCTCGGGGCGAACACGCGTAGGACCGGACCCACGGCGGGGGTGACACCTCCACGGCCCCGGCGGTTCCCGACGAGATCGTGCTCGCGGCACGCGACGGGGAACCCGGCGCCGCGGAGCGTTGTCGCAACCCCGCACACCGCCGGGACGGCCGGCGCACCGGAGGCGGACCATGACGCGACGATGGGCCGGGCTGGCGCTCGTGATCGGGGCGGTAACGGGGGGCTCGGCCGGGTACTCGGACGACGCGCACGCCTGTGGCCACGAGATGCGGCGCCAGGTGGACCGCACGGTCATCGACCTCGAGGTCGCCGAGAACGCGGTGTCCGGCGCCGCGCCCGCCGTCGCGTTGCCGGTGCTGCTGCTGCACTACCCGGCGCTGAAGAGCCTCGTGCCGGGCACCTTCCCCATGGCGGATCGCGCCCTCCGCGTGCTCGGGCGCGCGATCGTGCGCACGGGTGGCGGCCAGGGGCTCGGCGCCGCCTGGCCAAGCGCGACCGAGACCGAGCGCCTGCACAACCTCCGCTGGGCCGAGCATCTCTTCCGTGGCTATGCCCTCGGTGCGCCGACGGATCCCGGGATCACGACGGATCTCGCCGAGGTGCTCGCAGCGCTGCCGGGCCGCGAGAAGCGCGCCGAGGCCGGGCGCATCCTCGGGGTGCTCGAGGCGCGCGACCTCATCACGAGCGCGCACGGCTACGCCACCCTCGCCCGGCTGCACCGCGCGGTGGGCGAAGGCAAGCCCACCTGGCAGCGCCACGTCCTCGACGCGCTCGCGTTCGGCCCGCTGCGCGTGGCGGAGGCGCGCTGCGACAAGATGGCCACCGGCAACCCGGCGATCTGCCGGGCCGCGCCGCAGCCCGCGGAGCGGCCGGCGTCGTCGCCGCCGCTCGCCGTGGCCGGACCGCCGAGCCGAGGCAGCTGAGCTGAGCAGCGCGGCCGCGCGGCTCGCTCCGCCGCGCTCGTCGGTCGCCCTCACATCATCGTCGGCCGCTCGTCGGCCTCGAGCGCGCGCGCGAGCGAGGTCGCGACGAGCTCGCCGATCTCGGTACGGGGCACGTAACGGTCGATGCCGGTGGGCACGGGCGCCGTCAGGTCCGTGCGCCCGGCCGCGAGCTTCTGGAGGTCGGCGAGCATGGCGTCCATCGTCGGGTAGCGCTCGTCGGGGCTCTTGCGCGTCGCGCACAGGATGGCGCGCTCGAGGCCCGGAGCGAGCCCCGCGTCCTTCAGGCTGAGCGGACGCAGGGGCGAGAGCAGCTGGTGGGCGACCATCGCGATCTCGTCCTCGGCGTGGAAGGCGTGCCGCCCGGTGAGCATGCGGTACATGACCATCCCGAGCGCGTAGACGTCGGTGCGCGCGTCGACGCCCTCGGCGAGCACCTGCTCGGGCGCCATGTACGCCGGCGTGCCCAGCACGATCCCGGCCGCCGTCATGTGGCTCGTCTGCAGCTTCGAGAGCCCGAAGTCGACGACCTTGAGCTCGTAGGGATCGCCGGGCTCGCCCACGAGGAACAGATTCCCCGGCTTGACGTCGCGGTGGATGATGCCGTGCGTGTGGGCCGCGTCGAGCGCCTCGGCCGCCTGGCAGAGCACGGCGAGCGCCATGCCCGTGGCGAACGTGCCCTCGCGCTCGAGGAAGCTCTGCACGGTCTCGCCGAACAGGAACTCGAGCACGAGGTAGGGCGCGCCGTCGTCTTCGCGCGCCCCGGCACCGAGCACGCGGGCGATGTGGGGATGGCCGATGGCCGCGATGGCCTGCGCCTCGCGCAGGAAGCGCTCGCGCGCCTGCGGGTCGCGGCTGAAGGGCTCCTCGAGCACCTTGACGGCGACCGGCTCGCCCGAGTCCACGTCCTCGGCGAGGTAGACGCGCGCCATGCCCCCCTTGCCGATGAAGCCCCGGACGACGTAGCGATCCGCGAGCAGCGTGTCGCTGGCGCGCGTCTTCTGGGGCCGCACGCGGTCGAGCGGGGCCTGGGCGCTCGTCGGGGCGCCGTCGACCGGACAGAAGCGGTACTCGGCGGGGTAGGCGCGCTGGCAACGGGTGCAGAACACGAGCGGTCACCTCGGGGCTGCGGACTCGGGTGGAAGCGACGGTCCGGGTCCGTGACGCGGTGCAGTCTGCCTCGTCGCGGGCCGCGCCGCTGCGAAACAATTCTTCACACGGGCGCGCTCGCTCCGGCCGCCTGCCGGCGCTAGCTTGCCGGCAACCCACCATGTCGGACACGTCGATGGGACGCTCGGGGCCTCTCGCGGGCGCAGGCGGCGACCCCGAGGTGATCGAGACGCTCGGCCTCGCCGCGAGTCACCGCTGGCGCCGCCGCCTCGTGAAGCTCGGGCTCGTCGTGGCGCTCCTCACGGTGGTGGGGGTCTTCGTCGGACGCTGCGTCGCCGCGCGCCTGCGACCCAAGCCGGCGCGCTTCGAGGTGCGAGCCGCGGTCGTGGGCGATCTGTCGGTCGAGGTCACGGCCACCGGGACGATCGAGGCCGTCAACACCGTGGAGGTCGGCGCCGAGGTAACGGGGCGGCTGCTGCACGTCCACGTCGACTACAACGACGCGGTCGAGATCGGGCAGCTGCTCGCCGAGATCGACCCCGAGCAGTACCAGGCCGCCGCGGAGCAGGCCCAGGCGGGCCTCACGTCGGCGGACGCGGCCGTGCAGCAGGCGCAGGCCACCCTGCGCGAGGCGCGCGCCGCGGCGCAACGGGCCACGCTCGAGCACGACAAGGGCATCGCCTCGCAGCGCGAGGTCGAGGCGACGACGGCCGCCTTCGAGCGCGCGCGCGCCGGCGTCGCGGCCGCGCAGGCCCAGGCCGACATCCAGCGCGCGAACCTGCGCAGCGCCGCGACGAAGTTGAAGCGCACGCGCATCGTCTCGCCCATCCGCGGCATGGTGCTCGCGCGCCTGGTGTCCGAGGGCCAGACGGTGACGGCCGGTTTCCAGA
Source organism: Polyangiaceae bacterium (assembly GCA_020848455.1). GTDB lineage: Bacteria > Myxococcota_A > Polyangia > Polyangiales > Polyangiaceae > JACRDA01. The sequence goes on along the minus strand of JADLAB010000269.1, from coordinate 28,462 downwards.
CCCCGGTGCTCTTCAAGCTCGCCGAGGACCTCCGGCAGATGCGCCTGCACGTGCTCGTCGACGAGGCCGACGTCGGGCGCGTGCGCGAGAAGGCGACGGCCACCTTCACGGTCGACGCCTACTCCGAGCGCTCCTTCGACTCCACGGTGCTGTCGCTGCGCAACGAGCCGCGCACGAGCCAGAACGTGGTGAGCTACGAGGCGCTGCTCAGCGTCGACAACGGCGAGCTCTTGCTGAAGCCGGGCATGACCGCCACGGCGTCCATCGTGTGCGAGGCGCGCTCGGGCGTGCTGCTCGTGCCGAACGCCGCCCTGCGCTTCACGCCACCCGCGGCGCCCGGTGGCGGCATGTTCGCGGGGCCGCCGCGGCAGAGCGACAAGTCGACCGGGCCGCGCGTGTGGGTGCTCGAGGGCGACGTGCCGAAGCCCGTCGCCGTCAAGACGGGCGCGAGCGACGGCGAGCGCACCGAGATCACCGAGGGCGAGCTCGAGGCCGGCACCGAGGTCCTCACCGACGTGAGCGATCTGCCCGCGGGGGCGGCGCCATGAGTAGCGGGGCTCCGGCCGGCACCCGCGTGGAGCCCGGGCGCGCCCCGCTCGTCGCGCTCACCGGCGTCGAGAAGGTCTACGGCAAGGGCGAGTCGCAGGTGTATGCGCTCGCGGGCGCAGATCTCCGCATCGACAACGGCGAGTTCGTCGCCATCATGGGCCCGAGCGGCTCGGGCAAGTCGACCTGCATGAACATCGTCGGCTGCCTCGACCAGCCGACGAGCGGCTCCTACCGCTTCCGCGGGGTCGAGGTCGGCACGCTGTCGCGCGACGAGCTCGCGCTCTTGCGCCGGCACTACCTCGGCTTCGTGTTCCAGGGCTTCAACCTCCTGGCGCGCACGAGCGCGGTCGAGAACGTCGAACTGCCGCTCGTGTACCGGCGCGTGGCGGCCGGCGAGCGACGCCGGCTCGCGCTCGCCGCCCTCGCGGCGGTGGGCCTCGAGGGGCGCGAGAAGCACACCCCGGCCGAGCTCTCGGGCGGTCAGCAGCAGCGCGTGGCCATCGCGCGCGCGATCGTGACCAACCCCTCCATCCTGCTCGCCGACGAGCCCACCGGCAATCTCGACTCGGCGCGCAGCGTGGCCCTGATGGAGCTCCTCGTGGAGCTCAACCGCACGCGCGGCATCACGATCGTGATGGTGACGCACGAGCCCGACATGGCGGCCTACTCCACGCGCACGGTGGTGTTCCGCGACGGCAAGGTCGCGAGCGACGGACCGACCTCGCGCCGCGCGGGCGCCGGCCACGCGCCCTGAGGGAGCCAAGCCATGCTGTGGACGACCCTCGTCATGGCGTTCCGCGAGATCCGGCGCAACGCGCTGCGCTCGTTCCTGACGACGCTCGGCATCGTCATCGGCGTCGGCGCGGTCATCGCCATGGTCACGCTCGGTCAGGGGGCGACCATCAAGGTGACGGGCGACGTCGCCAAGATGGGCAACAACCTGCTCACGGTCTCGCCGGGCTCCGAGCGGCGCGGCGCCGTCAGCGTGGCGGCCACGATGTTCACGCTCGACGACGCGAACGCCATCCGGCGCGAGGTGAGCTCGGTCCGCTTCGTGGCGCCGACCGCGAGCCGCTCGACCTCGATGGTGTACGCGAACCGCAACTACACGGCCACGGTCACGGGCTCCATCAACGCGTACCTCGACGTGCGCGGCTACGCGCTCGACCGCGGCCGCATCTTCAGCGAGACCGAGCAGCGCGTGGGCATGCCCGTCTGCGTGCTCGGCGAGACGGTGCGCAAGGAGCTGTTCGGCCCGGAAGAGGCGCTCGACGCCACGATCCGCGTGGGCAAGCTCGCGTGCAAGGTCGTCGGCGTCTTCGCGTCGAAGGGGCAGTCGACCTTCGGCTTCGACCAGGACGACTTCGTGCTCATGCCGCTCGCGACCTTCCAGCGGCGCATCGCCGGCACGACGGACGTCGGGGCCATCTTCGTCTCGGCCCGGGACGAGGGCTCGACCGTCAAGGCGAAGCGTCAGATCGAGTCGCTGATGCGCGAGCGCCGGCGCATCGCGCTCGGGGCCGCGCCCGACTTCGCCGTGCGGGACATGAAGGAGATCAGCGACACCCTGGCGACCATCACGCGCGCGCTCACGGCCCTGCTCGGCGCGGTCGCGGCCGTGAGCCTGCTCGTCGGAGGCATCGGGATCATGAACATCATGCTCGTCTCGGTGACGGAGCGGACGCGCGAGATCGGCATCCGCATGGCCATCGGCGCGCGCGCCCACGAGGTGCTGCTGCAGTTCGTGGTCGAGGCCATCGTCCTGTCGGTGCTCGGCGGCCTGCTCGGCATGGGGCTCGGGCTGGCGGGCTCCTTCGCCGTCGCCCGTCTGGTCGGGCTGCCCTTCGTGCTCATGCCCGAGGTCGTGCTCCTCGCCTTCGCCTTCTCGGCCGCCGTCGGCATCGCCTTCGGCATCTTCCCGGCGCGCAAGGCCTCGCGCCTCAACCCGATCGAGGCCCTGCGCCATGAGTGAGCTCCGCCGCGCCCGCCGCGCCCCCGTCGCCGTCGCCGCGCTCGCCGCGCTCGCCGCCACCCTCGCGGTGGCGCCCGGTGCGCGCGCCCAGCCAGCCGGCGCCGGGCTGCGCGAGCGCGAGGCCATCGCCCTCGCAGCCGACAAGAGCCCGCGCCTGCGCGCCGCCCTGCTCCAGGCCGATCGGGATCGCTGGGACGTGCGGGGCGAGGAGGCGCGCTACACGCTCGTCTTCCTCGCCGACGGCGGCTTCACCCGCACGGCCATCCCGATGCTCTCGGGCGACGGCACCGCCGTCAACCCGAGCGAGTCCGTCGAGCTCGGGGTCGGCCTCCACCAGCGGCTCGTGTGGGGCACCGACTTCCAGCTCCGCCTCGGCGGCAGCTGGGAGCTCGGTCATGCGAGCGACCCCCTCACCGGCGACGCCCTGCTCGTCGGGCCGGCCTACGGCCTCGATCTGCGCTTCGCGGTGAGCCAGCCGCTGCTGCGCGGCTTCGGCCGCGACGTGGGCGAGGCGGGCCTCGTGCGCGCAGAAGCGAGCGTCGCGGCGAGCGAGCGCGCGAGCGACCGGGTCGCGAGCGAGCTGCTCCAGAACGTGTCGGGCGCGTACTGGGAGCTCTGGTACGCCGAGCGCGCCCTCGGCATCGAGCGCGATTCCCGCACCCTGTCGGAGCGCGAGCGCGACGAGGCGACGGCGCGCCTCGACAGCGGCTCCGGCGCGCCCAACGACATCCTGCCCTTCGAGACGCGCGTGGCACAGCGCGAGGAGGCCGTCGCGGTCGCCGAGCTCGAGCGCGCGCGCCGCCGCACCGCGCTCGCGGCCGCGGCCGGCCTGCGGCCGAGCGCCGAGCTCGGCGTGCCGGTCGACGAACCTCCGGTCCCGGACGAGCCGCCCGCCGATGCCGTGGAGCGCGCCGTCGCCGGCTCGCCCGCGGTGCGCGAGGCGGAGGCCGCCCTCGCGCTCGCCGAGGTGCAGGCGCGCACGGCCGACGACCCGCTGCGCCCGCGCCTCGACCTCGAGGCCTACCTCGAGGCGCGCGGTCTCGGGAACCGCTCCGTCCCGCCGGCCTTGGCGCAGTTCGGCAAGCTCGGCGCCCTCTCGGCGCACGTCGGCCTCGTCTTCGAGCTCCCGGTCGAGGACACGACCCAGCGCGCGGCCGCGGCCCAGGCGGCCCTCGGCGTCGAGATCGCGCGCCAGAAGCTCGAGGAGGCGCGGCAGAGCGTGGCCGCGAGCGTCGAGGCCGATCTCGAGCGGGTGCGCGCCGCGCGCCGCCGCGTCGAGCTCGCCGACCGCACGAGCGGCCTGGCCGAACGCCAGCTCGGCGCGGCCCGCGACCGCTTCCTCGCGGGCGACGCGACCCCGCTCCACGTCCTGCAGGCCGAGGAGGACCTCCGCGCGGCACGCCTCCGGGCCGCGCGCGCGCGGGTCGATCTCGTGGCGGCCAGCCTGTCCATCGACCACGCGACGGGCCGCCTGCTCGAGCGCTACGCGGCGCGCCTGCGCGACGCCAGCCTCGCGAGCGCGGCGACGGCGGCGCGCGCGGGCGGCGAGGAGCCCGCGCCGAGCGACGCCGCAGGCGATTGAGCGCGGCTCGCGCGGGCAGGCGATGCGGGAGCGCGGTACGAACACGACGCGCGCTCCGGCGGCCGATGCTAGGCTCCGCGCCATGCCGCGCAGCCGCAAGCCGTTGCCCGCGCTGCCCTTCCTGCTCGGTCTCGGCGCGCTGCCGGCGTGCGGCTCGGGCGGCAAGGACGCGCCGGCGAGCGACGCGGGGGTCGTCGCGCCTCGCACGACGACGACCACCACGACCACGAGCGTGCGCGTGGGCCCCGTGCCGACGGGGGCGCGCGGCGGCGCGGTCATGCCTGCACCGCCGCGCCCCAAGGCCTCCGCGACCAGCCGCAGCGCCAGCGCTCCGGCCGCCGCACGCGCCGCGGGCGATGCGCCCGAGCCCGCGTCGTCCGCCTTCGTGCTCGTGCACGACCACCCGCCGGACCAGCCGTGCACGCCCCTGAGCGACGAGGATCTGCAGAAGGCCGAGCGTGATCTCGGGTCGCCGTGACGGCTAGCGCGCAGCGCCGGGCTCGACGCCCGCCGCGTCCGCCCCGAGCTCGTGCAGCAGGAAGGACCAGAGGTCGATCTGCTCGGCGACCTGCGCGTCGAGCGGCGTGCCGATGCCGTGCCCGGTGCTGTCGCTCGTGCGCAGGAGCACGGGCGAGCGCCCGCCCGTGGCGGCCTGCAGGCGCGCGGTCATCTTGCGCGAGTGCCACGGATCGACGCGCGGGTCGTTGGCGCCGGTGATGAACAGCACGGCCGGGTAGGCCGTGCCGTCCGCGACGTGGTGGTACGGGCTGTAGGCGTACAGGGCGTCGAACTCGGCCTTGTCCTTCACGCTGCCGAACTCGGTCACGTTGAAGGCGCCGTTCGCCGTGAGCTCCACGCGCAGCATGTCGTAGATGCCGACGAGGGAGACCACGGCGCGGAACTGCCCGGGCGCCTGGGTGAGCGCCGCGCCCATGAGCAGGCCGCCGTTCGAGCCACCGATGATGCCGAGCCGCTCGGGCCGCGTGTAGCCGGCCTCCACGACGTGGCGCGCGCAGGCGAGGAAATCGTCGAACACGTTCTGCTTCTTCGTGAGGTTGCCGGCGAGGTGCCACGCCTCTCCGAACTCGCCGCCCCCGCGCAGGTTCGCGTCGGCGAACACGCCGCCGGCGTCGAGCCAGGCGCGCAGGCGCACGTCGAACCACGGCGACTCGCTGATGCCGTAGCCGCCGTAGCCGGCGAGCAAGAAGGGGTTGCGTCCGTCGAGCTTCGTCCCCTTCTTGCGGAGAACGTTGAGCGGCACGGCCGTGCCGTCCTTCGAGACGCACGTCTCGCGCACGACCTCGATGTCGTCGTAGCTCACCGGCGACTGCTTGCGGAGCGGCGTCGGCACGAGCGCGCCGTCGGCGCCGCGGTAGCGATGCCAGGCGCCGGGCCGCACGAAGCTCTCGCTCCGCACGAGCACCTCGTCGCCGTCGAGCGGCGCGAGCTGCCACACGCTCGACACGGGCTCGAGCGACAGGGGTGCGAGGGCCTTGCCGCTCCGCTCGAAGACGCGGACCTGGTAGGGGCCGCCGACGAGGTCCCGCGTGTAGATCCGCGAGCGCGTCACGACGAAGCCGTCGAGGACCGCGTCGCTCTCCGGCACCACCGTGACCGCCTTGGCGAGGTCGGCCGTCGGCGCGAGCTTCAGGAGCTTGCCCTTCGGCGCACCCGCGAGCGAGCGCAGCCACAGCTCGCCGTCGGGCGCGAAGCGCGCCTCGACCACCTTGTCGGCGAGCGCGGCGAGCTTGCGCCACTTGTCGAGGTCCTGCTTCGCGTCCTTGCCGAGCGCGAGCAGCCACTGCTCGTGCTCGCCGCCGTCACCGTTGGCCACGCCGGCGAGCAGGTAGCGCCCGTCCTGGCTCGCCTCGAGGTGGATCTCCGCGATGCGCGGGAGATCCTTCGTGAGGCTCGGCACGTCGGTCTTCGGGTCGGCGCCGAGCTCGTGGAACCACACCTGCTGGTAGAAGGCGAGGTCCTCGGCGGGCCGCTCTCCGGGCGCCGGGTAGCGGGTGTAGAAGAAGCCGGCACCGTCGGCGCGCCACGCCAGGCTGCCGCCCGCCGTGCCGCCGTTCACGCGCGGGATCGCGTCGCCGCTCCGCTCCTTGCCGCCGTCGACCTCGTAGACGTGCACCGTGCCGCTCTCGGAGCCGCCCGACGAGAGCGAGATCGCCACGAGCTTGCCGTCGTGCGACGGCACGTACCAGTCGATCGACGTGCCGCCCGTCGCGTCGAGGACCCCCGGATCGAGCACCACGCGCTCGGTGTCGGGCGCGTCCGGCCCGGCGAGCGCCACGAGGAAGGGCTGCTGCTTCGGCGGGCTGTCCTTCAGCGCGAAGAGCCGTCCGCCGCGCCAGCGCAGACCGTACCAGTCGGGCGACTCGTGGGTCATGAGCCGCCGCAGCTTCTCGGCGAGGAGCTGTCGACCGGGCAGGGCGTCGAGGACGCGCCGGGCATGCGCGTTCTGCGCCGCCGACCAGCTCTTGACCTCGGGGTCGTCTGCCGCCTCGAGCCAGCGGTAGTCGTCCGTCACGGACACGCCGTGATACCGATCGACGACCGGTCGCCGGGCCGCCGCAGGGGGCGCGTCGGCGGGCGCAGCCGACGCGCTCGATGACCCGCTCGGGGCGATCGTGAGCGAGGGCTCGGGCGCACGCGGGCAGCCGGGTAGCGCTCCGAGCGCGAGCACGGCCCACGTGATCCTGGAGATGGAGATGCGTCGCACCATGGCGCGCAGCATAGTCGAGCCTGCGCACGCAGGGTGTCGCGTCGGCGTCCGGAGGTGAGGATCCTCTACGGTCGTGAGCACGCGAAGGCGCTCGGCTCGCCACGGGTTTGCCCGGGACGAGCCGGCGCCCTCACGGCACCCTCATCCGGCGCCCTCGCACATCCGGCGCCCTCGGCACCGGACGCGCCGGAGCGGTCTCTCACCAGCGGTCGCGCTTGCCGCCGCCGCCGCCGCCGCCGCCGCCGCCGCCGCGACGACCACCGCCGCCGCCGCCGCCACGGCCGCCGCCGCCGCCGCCGCCGCCGAAGCCGCCGCCGCCGCCGCCGCCGCCGCGGTTCTGACGCTCCTCGGCCTCGTTCACGCGGAGCGAACGGCCGTCGAGCATCGCGCCGTTGGCGCCGGCGATCGCCTTGGCCGCGTCCTCGGCCGAGCCCATCGTCACGAACGCGAAGCCGCGCGACTGCCCGGTCTCGCGGTCGGTGACCACGTGGACGTCGGTCACCTGGCCGAGCTCGGTGAAGAACGCGCGGACGGTGTCGGTCGTCGTGTTGAAGGACAGGTTGCCTACGTACAGTCTGTTACCCATGGACTCTTCTCGTCTCGAAAAACGGCCCGGAGAGAGAGAAAGCCGCCACCCAACGGGCCGGGATCGGAGGGAGGCGCGTGGCCCGAAGGCCGCGGCACCACGTGATAACGCCACCTCGCAGCAGAAATCGCGATCCCGAATCCTCGAGAGTGCACATCCATGCGGTAACGTCTGCGTGAGAGCCAGCCCAATGTAACCGAAACGCGTCTGGGCGCAAGCCCCCGTGAAGGGGTCCGCCCCCAGAATTATCCACCGGGCTCGGGGGCCGGTAGGGAGGGCCGGACGGGTCGTGTATCCTGGCGCTTCGGGGCGCACGCGGGGTGGCCCCTCGAGCACGAGGATCGGCGATGAACGCATGGGCCTGGCAAGTAGCTACCGTGACCGTGGTGCTCGGGCTCGCCGCGGCGTGCGGTGACGGCAGCGACGACGGCGGGGGCGGCGCCGCGAGTGGCACCGGCGCGACGGGCGCCGGTGGCCAGGGCACCGGCGGCCAGGGCACCGGCGGCCAGGGCAACGGAGGGACGGGGACCGGGGGCACGGCGGCGGCGGGCGGCGGCGGCGGCCAGGAGGCGTGCCTCGGTGCGGCGCTGCTCGCCGACCTCGGCAAGACGCACCTGCTCGCGGGCGTGTCCACCTCGGACCCGGCCACCGCAGCCGAGCCCTTCGACCTCCGCTACATGTACCTGTCGGGCGGCTTCGCCGACGGCGCCGGCCCCTGCGCCTCGTGCGCGCAGGGCTGCACGGCGTTCGGGCAGAACTGCTCGAACGCGAGCGGAGGGTGCGCCTGGTGGGGCTGCTGGCAGTGGGACCAGGACGCGCCCGGCGCCTACGTCCGGGACTTCGTCGCGGCCGCGCAGGCCGAGGGTCAGATCCCGATGATCACCTACTACGAGATCCTGCAGGGCTCGGGCGTCGCCGAGGGCACGCCGGAGGTCGACGCGCTCGCGGATCCGATCCTCCTCGGCCGCTTCTTCGCGGACTTCCGCTTCGTGCTCGAGAACGTGGGCAACGCCGCCGCGATCATCCACCCGGAGCCCGACTTCTGGGGCTACGCCGAGCAGGCCGGTCCGGATCCGCACGCCCTTGCCGCGGCCGTGCCGCAGGCGAACCCGACCGACTGCGCCTCCGAGGAGGCGTCGATCGCCGGCTTCGGCCGCTGCCTCGTGGCCATGACGCGCAAGTACGCCCCGAACGCCAAGATCGGCCTCCACGGCTCGCCGTGGGCGACCAACTTCGACGTCGTCGCGAACACCGATCCCGCCTTCGACGTCGCCGGACACGCCGCGACGCTCGCCGCCTTCCTCGACGAGTGCGCGCCGTCGGCCGATCTCGTCGTCATCGACGGCTCGGACCGCGACGCCGGCTACGATCAGTCGAACGGCCAGGACACCTGGTGGGACGCGACGAACCAGACGCTGCCCCACTTCCACCAGGCCTTCGCCTGGTCGGGCGCGTTGAGCGCGGCCCTCGGCAAGCCGAACCTCTGGTGGCAGCTGCCGGTCGGCAACTCGACGCTGCCGGACGTGCCGCAGCAGTGGAAGGACAACCGCGTCGAGTACGTCTTCGCACACTGGGACGAGGTCGCCGCCGCGCACGGCATCGGTGCGGCCTTCGGCGCGGGCCAGGGCGATCAGACGACGCCGGAGACCGACGGCGGCCTGCTCGTGTCGCTCGTGCAGGGCTACGCGTCCGCGGGCGGGCAGCCGCTCTGTCCCTGACTCGTAGCCGCGAGACTTTCGCACGAGAGGGCGAAAGTCTCGCTCGAGACCACATGTCCACGTCGTTTGCCGCCGTCCTCTACCGACCGAGCGCCGTCTCCGAGCGCGCCCTGTCGCATGGCTTCGCCGTGGCCCTCGCGGGGTTCGACCTCGAGGCGCCGCGGCTCACGGTGGGCGAGCTCGCGGCTCTGCCTGGCTGGGCGGTGGCCTTCTACGAGAGCGGCGCTCGGCAGCGCGGTGCGGCGGGCGCGTTCGAGGAGCTCGACCACGCGGCCGACCTCTTCGAGGAGGAGCTGCCGCCGGGCCTGTGCGTGCGCGACGCCGCGAGCCCGGACGCGGTCGTCTACGCGCTCGTCTACGCCGACGACACCTGGCTCGACGACGGCTACCGCTTCGGTCCCGAGGGCGCCACGCGGCACTTCGTGCGCGAGGGCGAGGACGGGCTCGAGGCCGGCGTCGGCACGGCCGACGAGACGCGCGTCACGCCGCTCGCGCTCCCGGACGACGACGCCGCGGCCGAGCGCGTGGTGCGCCCGCACCGCGGCTCGACCTTCCTCGCGCGCGAGCTCGGCGTCCCGGTCGTGCCCGCGCTCGTGCGCGCGCTCTTCGAGGCGGAGCGGCGGGTCGCCGTGCGCCTGTGCGCCGCCGACCCCGAGGCCGTCGCGGAGGAGACGCGCGCGCTCGTCGCCGTGCTCGGGCGCCGGGACGGGCGCGGGGCCTTCGCGCTCCCCGAGCGCGTCGCGGGAGTCGCGCCGGCGGCGAGCTACGCGGCCTTCGTCCGGAGCTACGACTGGAGCGACCCCGCCGACCCGAGCGACCTCTACCGCGAGCTCGCCATCGGCAGGGTCGTCGGCACGCTCCACTTCGCGCGCGCGCCCGAGCTCGCGGCCCTCGACGCGGACCCGCGCTGGCAGCGGGCGCCCTGCGCGGGCCTGCTGCCCATCGCGACGCTGCACCCGAGCGCCCTCGGCGCGGCGCGCACGGCCGAGCGCTGGCTCGCCCTCGCCCCCGACGGCGAGGCGCTCGTGCTCGTGGCCGCGGACGGCAGCGTGGCGCCGGCGGGCCCGACCTTCGCGGAGCTCATCCGCTACCTCGCGCTCGGCTACAAGCGCCGCGACGCCATCGAGGAGGACGTCATCGGCGCCCTGATGCTGCGCGCCCACTGGCGCAGCGTCGCGGGCGCGGACGCGCTGCCCCGCACGCACCCCGCGCGGAGGACGCCGTGACCGAGGACCTCGTCGTCTCGCCGGGCGTCGTCATCCCGGCCGCGGACCTCAGCTGGACCGCCGCGCGCGCGAGCGGACCGGGTGGTCAGAACGTCAACAAGCTGTCGACCAAGGTCGAGCTGCGCTTCGACCTCGCCCACACGCTCGCGCTCGAGCCCGCCGTGAAGAAGCGCCTCGCCGAGCTCGCGCGCGGCCGGCTCGACGCCACGGGGCAGCTCGTCGTCGTGAGCCAGCTCACGCGCTACCGCGGGCAGAACCTCGAGGACGCTCGCGCCAAGCTCGCGGCGCTCGTCGCGCGGGCCCTCGTCGTGCCCAAGCGCCGGCGCCCCACCCGACCGTCGCGCGCCGCACGCGAGCGCCGCCTCGGGGACAAGCAACACCAGGCGGAGCGCAAGCGGGAGCGCCGAGGCGGCGGGCGCGAGGATTAGCCCGTCAGGGGATCTGCGCCCGGCGCTTCCCCGACCGCGCGGGCGATCTCGCGGCGCAGGAGGCGCGCCCAGGCATTAGCCCACTTCTTGTTCTCGAGGGCAAGGAGCACCACCTCGACGTTGCGGCCGTGCAGAGTTACGCAATGGAGCTTCTGCCTGGGATGCACCGCGATGTCCTTGAACGCCTCGCGCTGCCGGCGCTCCTGTCTCTCGCGCGCGCGGTCGAGCCTGCGCAGCCACCGAGAGAGGAGGGGCACCGCGCCGGTCGAGCCCGTGCCTTGCTCCATGCGCTTCGGCGGCGCCACACCTTGCCACGGCGGCGCCGTGTGCTCCGCCCTCCGGCGCGAGGTCGGCCGGGTCAGTCGCCATCCGGCTCCTCGCCGTCGCTCGGGGCGTGCATCACGCCGTCGGCGTCGTCGGCGTCCACGCGAGGCCGAACCGGCTCGTCCGCTCCGGCGCCGGTGGTGGCGTCCGCCCCGACCGCGCGCGCGATCTCGCGGCGCAGCAGCCGCGCCCAGGCGTTGGCCCACTTCTCGTTCTCGAGCGTGAGGAGGGTGACGTCGTCCGCGTCGGGCCGGCACAGGGTGACCGCCCACATCGGTGGGTGCGGTACTGGCTCGCCGCGGAGCTGCGTCTGGCACCAGCGCACGGCGCCGGGCAGTGCCTGGAGGGCCCTGTCGAGGCCTCGGAGCACCGTGCCGATGGCCGCCCGCGCTCGGGACTCCGCGGCCGCGGGGTCGACGCGGGTCACGATCTCATCGCCGCGCGCCACTCTGCGGACCTCCACGCCGTCGCCGGGACTCAGCAGGACGCGGCCGAGATCGCGGAGTGTGGAGATCAGGCCGGTGCGCCGACTCACCGAGCCGTCAGTGATGATCAGGACGAGGCGGCTCACGAATTGAAGGTACGAGCCTGCAAAGACGAGCGCGCAGACCCCGCTGCACACGCCAAACACCCACGCCACGGTTCCGAGGCCCGGCTCGCCGCTCACCACGATGGGCTCCACCCGAGCGGCGAGGTCGACCGCCGACACCAAGAGAAGGCCAGCGAGAAAGAGGAACGCGCCCTGGACACGGCCCCGCCAGTCCCCGTTGCAGTGACGTTCACGCACCGCGAGGGTGACGACCCGGCGCTCGGCACCGTCACGTTCCGGTTTGCGGTACGGTCCGAGTCCCGACGCCACGGATGGGTACGCCTCCTGCATCGCGAAGCTGCAGGCCTTGCACGGGAGCCCCGCGCCGCGTCGCCAGCGCACGTTTCCGCAGATCGCGCAACCACCGTCATCGCCCGAGGACTCCGCGGGCGCGGCAGGTCGGGGGTCCGAGACCACATCGGCGGGCTCAGTCGCCATCGGGCTCCTCGCCATCGCTCGGGGCGTGCATCATGACCACCGTGCGCTCCCGCGCCACCCTGTCCTGCTCGTCGGGCGCGCACACGAAGAGGTTCCCGGGTTTCACGTCGCGGTGGACCAGGCCACGCTCGTGCGCGTACCCGAGGCCGTCGAGCGCGTCCCTGGCGATGGCGATCGCGCGCTCGAGCGGCAGCGTACCGACACGTTCGAGCAGCTCGCCGAGCGCCTCGGCAGGCGGCGATTCGACTCGACTGGAACGCATGGCTCGTCGCGCAGGCACGTCGGCACCAGTGGCCTCGGTAGGTCCTCAGGAGACTATTCGCAGGCACCGGTGGGGGGTGGACAAAAGAGATGCGGCTCGGGTGGGCGACCGCCGGCCCTCCGTCGCGGCGCAGGTCGGCGAGCTGCCAAGCGCTCATGGGTGCGAATCCCGGTTTGTTTGCGCTTGAGCCGTCAGCAATCAGCCATCAGCTTTCAGCTCGGAGAGAAACGGCATGCCGAGCGCTCGCGGCCCTGCTCTCGCGGCTGACGGCTGACGGCTGAAAACTGAGAACTGCACCCAACGCTCATCGCTCGATTTGGGGCTAGGATGCCGCCATGCGGTACGCGACTGGCTTCTGGGTCCGGCTCTCCTTGGCGGCTTGCGGCGGTGCGGCGGTGGCGGCTTGCGGCGGCAAGGCCGTCATCGACGCCGACACCGGCACCGGCGGGGCGGGCGGCGGCACCACCTCGACCACGACGACGACGACCACCACGACGACGGCGACCACCTGTGACGGCCTGCAGCAGGCCCTGCAGCAGGCCCTCGACGCGGCGGTGGCGTGCGACCCGCTGGCGCCCGTGGCGCAGTGCGACGGCACGGCCTTCGTCCGCGACTTCTGCGACTGCCAGGTGCTCGCCAACGAGAAGCACCCGGACGCGGTCGCCACGGCGCTCGCGGCCTACGACGCGTGGACCGCGCTCGGGTGCGGGCCGTGGCTCTGCGAGTGGTGTCCGCCCACGGGAGCGGGCTTCTGCGACAGCGGGCCGGCGGGCGGCGTCTGCACGGTGGTGTTCGGCGGCTGAGCGGCGCCTCAGCCGGCCGCGCCCACGACGCCGACGTGCACGATGCGCGAGCCGGTGTGGGCCACCGGGTTCGTGCTCTTGCCGATGATGATGCCGTCCTCGGGGGCGCGGTACACCACCTTGACGTCACCCCACACGTCGCAGAGCTCGGCGACCGGATCACCCTGCTTCACGCGGTCGCAGACCTGCGGCGAGACGTCGAGCAGGCCGCCGGCATCGGTGTAGGTCCAGTACGAGCGCTTGCACTCGACGGTCTCGGCGGCGTCCGGATCCTCGATGTCGGGCACCATGCCGAGGTGCTCGAGCACCTCGACGATGCCGAGCCGCGAGTTGCGGATGAGTCCGTGCTGGAAGCGCTGCGGATCGCCCACCTCGACCGTGATCGCGTGGATCCCGCGCGCCGCGGCGGCCGAGCGCAAGGTGCCGTCGCCGCCGGTGTTGTTCACGATGATCTGCGGGCGCGCGAGCCGGGCCATGTGCGCGGTCACGGGCGCGGTCATGTCGGCGCGCACGTAGAAGGCATTGGCGCGGCCGAAGCTCGCGGTGTGCAGATCGATGAGGTACTCGAAGCAGCTCACCACCCGCTCCATGAGCTCGTGGGCGTAGATCTGCGCCGAGGTGCCCTGCGGCCGGCCGGGCATGATGCGGTTGAGATCGACGCCGTCGTGGAACTCGCGCTGGTTGCGCAGGTAGCCGGGCACGTTGAGGATCGGCACCAGCACCACGGTGCCGCGCCGCAGCTCGGCCACCTGCTGGCTGCGCGCGATGCGGTGGATGACGGGGATGCCGTTGAGCTCGTTGCCGTGGATCGCCGCGGTGATACCGACCACCGGGCCCGGGGTCGCGCTGCGCTTGACGATCACGGGCACCGACAGGGTGCTGCCGGCGCCGTCCTGGATGAGCCCGACGCGCAGCCGGTGCAGCACGCCCGGCTCGAGGGCCTCGAGGTCGAGTCGTTCGCACGTCGCTCTGTCCATGGGCGGGTTGCCTCCAGCATGACCGAGCGCCAGCGGGGCCGTCAACGCGGGTGTGGGCGGCGCTCCGTCTCGCGGCGGCTCACTCGAGCTCGCAGGCGCGGCCGAGGGGGCCGTCCTCGTCGTACACGACGAGCGCGATGACGAGCTCGCCCTTCGCGTTGCGCTTGCAGCCGACCCTGAACCTGCGGACGCCCTTGGCGCGCGCCAGATCCTCGATGGCCTGCAGCAGCGCCTGGAGGAGGAGGTTCATGGGATACTGAGCATGCGCTCAGTATACGGCCCGCGTCAACTCGCGCTCGGCGCGCCGAAAAGGTGCGTGGCCCGCGAGGTCCGGGGGCCCGCGCCCTACTTCACGACCCGCAGATACGGCGGCAGCTCGCGCTTCTTGGCGCCCTTGCCGACCATGGGCGCGCGCGTCGTCGGAGGCGTGGGCCGCGCCTCGGCCTCGGCCTGCGCGCGCGCGGGCTCGTCGACGCGCGCCAGGGCCGGCGCCGGCGCGGGCACCGGCACGGGCACCGGTACCGGACGCGGCTCCGGACGCGTCACGCGCGCGGCGTCGTCCTCGGCGCGGGCCGGCGCCGGGCGGGCAGCCCCACGCGGCGCGCGCTTGCGTGGCTTCTTCTCGTCGACGGCGCGCAGCTTCGGCGCCGGCGACTGCGCCAGGATCTCGGGCGGCACGCTGTCGGGCCACACCATCCCGCGGTGGTCCTCGCCGACGAGCGCGTACACGGCGTGCCACGGCAGGCTGCACCAGAAGGGCGAGCGATTGAAGGACAGCGTGCAGGAGATCCCCTCCTCGTCGACCACGAGGTCCGGGATCTTCACGGCCATGTGCAGGCCGACCTGGAGCACGAGCTGCGGCTGGCCCTTGAAGTGCTTGGGCACGACCACGGCATCGCGCCGCGGGTCGAGGTGCACGTAGAGGCTCGGACCCTGGAGAAGCGCGAGCGCGACGTCCTTCTTCGGAGGCAGCTTGTCGCCCTGGCGGTCGCTCATGGGCCCGACATACCGCCGCCGGCCGCTCAGCGCCAGTGTCCCCTCGCGGCCGAGCGGCGCGCGGAACCGCGCCTCAGCGCGCGATCGGAAGGCGCCGCGCGACCGCGCCGGCACCGGGCGTCGCGACGGCCGAGGGCGGCTCCGGGGACGGCACCTCGGGCTCCACGCGGGCGCGGTGGCGCTGCTGGCCGCCGGCGATCTTGTGGTGCGCGAGCTGCCGCTGCAGCAGGTTGAGGGGGAAGTAGCCGAGCGTCTGGATCCAGCTCGAGGCCGCGCGCACCGTGAAGCGGTCCCAGATGGACCGGTACGAGTAGAAGTCGGTCCACGCCTGGACCCACCCGGCGCGCAGCGTCTCGCGCGACATGTGGCGCGGCACGAAGTAGGGCGAGCCCGCGTCGTGGTCGCGGCGCATCCACCACCTCGGGTCGGTGAGGCGCCCCTCCGACAGGAGCCGCGCGTAGAGCGGCGTGCCCGGGTACGGCGTCAAGAGCGCGAAGGACGCCATGGTGAGCTTCATCGCGATGGCCTCCTCGACCGTGCGCTCGAACACGCTCGGCCGGTCGGTGTCGAAGCCGAACACGAAGCTGCCCCACACGCTGATGCCGTGGTCGTGCAGCATCGCGATGATGTCGCGGTAGGCCGCGGGTCGGTTCTGGCGCTTGCCGGTGTGGCGCACCGTCTCCTCGTCGATGCTCTCGAAGCCGATGAAGAGCGCCTTGCAGCCGCTCTCTGCCATGAGCTTCACGTTGGCGAGCTCCTTGACGGCCGCGAGCGAGCACTGCCCGATCCAGTGCTTGCCGAGCGGCGTCATCGCCTCGAAGAGCGGCCGCGAGTAGGTGCGGTGGATCATCACGTTGTCGTCGGCGAAGAGCACGAGCTTGCCGAGCGACTCGAGCTCGCGCACGACGTTCGCGACGGGGCGAAAGCGGAAGGTCTTGCCGTTGGCGGTCGACACGCTGCAGAACTCGCACGGGTAGGGGCAACCGCGCATGGTCTGCACGACCTGGAAGGGGATGTACTTCTTCGAGCGGAAGAGGTCGCGGCGCGCGTCCGGCATGCGCGCGAGATCGGGCAGCTCCGGCCGGTAGAGCCGCCCGAGCGCGCCGCGGCGAAAGTCGGCGAGCACCTCGGGCCACACGACGTCCGCCTCGCCCGCCACCACGGCGTCGGCGTGCTCGAGCGCCTCCTCGGGCATGGCTGTCGGGTGGATGCCGCCGAGCACCACCTTGACGCCGCGCCGGCGGTAGGCGGCGGCGATGTCGTAGCTGCGGCGCGCCGTCTTGCTGTCGACGCTGATGCCGACGAGATCGACGTCCTTCACGTCGCGCGCGACGTCGAAGGGCCTGACGACGTCGTCCGTGTAGACGACCTCGACGTCGGGCGGCGTCAGGGCCGCGAGGATGCCGAGCCCCATGCGCGGCAGGTACGTCGAGTCCTCGCTCGCCGGTGCGATGAGCTCCAACTGCATCGAGCGTCTCCCCTCGCCTACGTATCATCCGGGCGCGCGCGGCGCGAGCCCGGCCGCGATCCGCGCGGCGCGACCGTGCCAGGCTGTGCCAGCCCCGAGTGCCCGGATCCGCGGGCCCGGTGCGGCCGTGCGGCCGTGCGGCCGTGCGGCCGTGCGGCACGGGGCTTGCTGTCGGCCTCTGCGAGGTCCCTTCATGCGCACGCCCATCCTTTCCGTCGCCGCCGCCCTGCTCACCGCCGCCACGCTCGCCACGGGTGCCTGCTCGAGCGAGCCCCCGCGCGACCCGCGCGTCGTGACGGGGCTCACGCCCGAGCTCGCCCCCGTCGTCGAGGGCAACAACGCCTTCGCGCTCGCGCTCTACCAGGCCGCGGCCGCGAGCCCGGGCAACCTCTTCTTCTCGCCGTTCAGCGTGTCGGCGGCCTTCGGCATGACCTACGCCGGAGCGCGCGGCGCGACCGCCGACGAGATGCGCGCCGTGCTCGCCATCGGCGCCGAGGACGCGAGCTACCACCACGAGCTCGGCGCTCTGCTCGCCGACCTCGGCGGCGCGCACGAGGGGCGCGGCTACCAGCTGCTCGTCGCCAACCGCCTGTTCGGGCAGTCGGGCCTGCCCTTCGAGCAGCCCTTCCTCGATCTCGTGACCGGCGCCTACGCGGCGCCGCTCCAGCCGCTCGCCTTCGACACCGACCCGGAGGGCGGCCGCGCCGTCATCAACCAGTGGGTCGCGGAGCAAACCCAGGGTCGCGTCCCCGAGCTCTTCGAGAGCGGGCAGATCACCGACGGCACGCGGCTCGTCGCGGCGAACGCCATCTACTTCAAGGCGGACTGGGCCAAGCAGTTCGACCCCGCCCGCACGGGCCTCGCGCGCTTCACGCGCGCCGACGGCAGCGAGCTCGAGGTGCCGACCATGTCGCAGGACGGCTCCTTTCGCTACGGGCAGGACGACGGCGTCGCGTTCGTGGAGATGAGCTACCAGGACGACGAGCTGTCGATGGTGCTGCTCGTCCCGGACGCGCCCGACGGCCTGCCGGCGCTCGAGCAGAAGCTCGACGCGGACTACCTCGCCGGGCTGCTCGCCGCCGGCCACGAGGGCGAGGCCGAGGTGGCGCTGCCGCGCTTCGAGCTGCGCGCGCGCCTCCCGCTCGCGGAGCTCGTCCAGCAGATGGGCATGGTCACGGCCTTCGACGACGCCCTCGCCGACTTCTCGGGCATGGTGGCGACCGACCTCGCGCACCTGTACCTCCAGACCGCCGTCCACGAGGCCTTCGTGCGCGTGGACGAGCAGGGGACCGAGGCGGCGGCCGCGACCGGCGTGGGCGTCGGCACGACCTCGATGCCGCCGCGCATCGCCGCCGACCGCCCCTTCGTGTTCCTCATCCGCGACAAGCTCACGACGAGCATCCTGTTCGTGGGCCGCATCGAGGACCCGACGGGCATCGCGTTCTAGCGCCTCACGGCGCCGGCGTGGCGGCCTTCAGCATCGAGTACGCGACCGAGAGAGCGTAGTCGTCGGCCGTGGAGGGGTCGACCGGCACGTCGTCGATGCGCGTGTAGCGCGGGCGCGTGCCGCCGCGCAGCACCGGCGCGCCGGGCACGCCCTCGGGCGGTGCGGCGCCGGCGAGGTGCCCCTCGAGGCTCGACTCGCGGTAGGCCTCGGCCGGACCGCCGTCGAGCGGCTTGACCACGACGTCCGGGGCGATGCCCGAGACCTGGATCGAGCGGCCGTTCGGCGTGTAGTAGCGCATGGTCGTCAGGCGCATGCCGGCGCCCGACGGCAGCTCGTAGATGGTCTGCACGGAGCCCTTGCCGAAGGTGCGCGCGCCGACGACCTTGGCGCGCAGGTTGTCCTGCAGGGCGCCCGACACGAGCTCGGCGGAGCTCGCCGAGTACTCGTTGACGAGCACCACGACCGGCAGGCTCACGAGCGCGCCGCCGAGGTGCGCGCGCACCTCCTCGACCACCTCGCCGCGGTGGCGCGTCGAGAAGATGATGCCGCTCGACAGGAACTCGTCGGCGACCGCCGCGGCCTCGTCGATGAGCCCGCCCGGGTTGTCGCGCAGGTCGAGCAAGAGCCCGGCGAGCGCCTCGTCGCCCGCCTTGCGCACGGCGGCGAGGGCGTCGAGCAGCTCCTCGTGGGTGCCGCTCTGGAACTGCTTCAGGCGCAGGTAGCCGATGTCGCTCGCGAGGCGCTTGCCGTCGACGCTGCGGACGTGGATCGCCTCGCGCACGAGGTCGAAATGCATGAGCTCGCTCTCGGTGGCGCGCTTGACGGTGAGCTTCACGTGCGTGCCGAGCGGCCCGCGCATCGAGCGCACGATCTTGTCGATGGGCATGCCACGGACCAGCGTGCCGTCGACGGCCAGGATCTTGTCGCCGCTCTGGATGCCGGCGCGGGCGGCCGGCGAGTCGGCGATCGGAGCGATCACGGTCACTGCGTCGTCGCGGAAGTCGACCTCGACGCCCACCCCGCCGAAGCTCCCGACCGTGTCCTCGTTGAAGGCCGCGAACTCCTGCGGGTCCATGTAGGCCGAGTGCGGGTCGAGCTCGGCCACCATGCCCTTGATGGCGCCGTCGACGATCTTGTCGCGCTCGATGGCGTCGACGTACTGGTTCTCCATCAGCACGAGCACGCGCGCCATCTGGTCGAGCGGCGCGTACGGGCTGTCCTTCTGGTTGTTCGCCGAGACCACGCCCGCCGAGAGCGCGCCGCCCGCGAAGGCCGCCCCCACGCAGACGAGGGTCCGCGCCCGCCGCCACAGCTCGTTCGCCATCGGGGAAAGCTAGTGCATCGCCCGCCCGGAGCGCAAACGCTCCCACCGGCGAGGCGTTGACACCCGTGAAGACCGCGCTATAGTGCGCGCCCCTGATTCCCCGCCACCGGCGGATCGGCCCGAGGAAGCGCCATGGTTTCGAACACCAAGCAGACGTTCATGAGGCGCGCCAGCCGCAAGAAGGCGGCGGGCAAGCGCCGCAAGCGCGACACGCGCGCGCACGGCACGATCGTGTTCCCCGTGCATCCCGAGGGCTACGACACCCAGGCAGCGGACGCCAAGGGTCAGAAGCCGCGCTAGTCGTCGAAGGTCACCATGAGCAACCACGCATCCGCCGAGAAACGCAACCGCCAGCGCATCACTCGCACGGCCCGCAACCGGTCCATCAAGGCCCGCGTGCGCGGTGCGGTCAAGACGGCCCGCGAGGCCGCGACGACCGCAGCAACCGGCGCGGCCGCCCTCGTGAAGTCGGCCATCCAGCTCGTCGATCGCGCCGCGAGCAAGCACGCGATCCCGAAGAAGCGCGCCGCGCGCCTGAAGGCCCGCCTCGCGGCGCGCCTGCACGCCGCCAGCAAGGCGAGCTGAGCCTCGCGCTCCGCACCCACGCCGCGATCGCACGAGCCTCCGAGCCCCGTCTCGGAGCAGCGACCGCGGCGTCGGTGTTTTGTCCGCCGTAGCGGCCGGAAGCGCACGCGCCGCATCTTCGCTGTTCGCGCCCGGCCACCGGCGTCCTAGCCTCCCGAGACATGAGCGCGGCGAACGAGCTCGGCCCCGGCACCGTCGTCGGCGACTCCTTCCGCGTCGAGCGTTCGCTCTCGGCGGGCGGCATGGGCGCCGTGTACGTGGCGACCCAGCTGAAGACGGGCCGGCTGCGCGCGCTCAAGATCATGCATCCCGGCCTGGCCAAGGAGGCCCGGTTCGTGGAGCGCTTCGAGCAGGAGGCGCAGGTCGGCGCGCGCATCGCGAGCGAGCACGTGGTCGAGGTGGTCGACGCGGGCTTCGACCAGGCGCGCGGCGTCGCCTACCTCGCGATGGAGCTCCTCGAGGGCACCGACCTCGAGCAGCGCGTGTCGCGCAGCGGCCCGCTCGGCCTCGGCGAGGTGCGGCGCATCTTCGCGGAGCTCGGCCATGCACTCAGCCGCGCGCACGCCGCGGGGATCGTGCACCGCGACCTCAAGCCCGAGAACGTGTTCCTGGCGACCTCGCGCCGCGCCGGGGCCGACTACACGGTCAAGATCCTCGACTTCGGGATCGCGAAGGTCCTCGCCGAGGCGACCAGCAAGGCGACGCAGACCATCGGCTCGCCGCTGTGGATGGCGCCCGAGCAGACGACGCCGGGCGCGGCCATCACGGCGGCCACCGACGTCTGGCCGCTCGGCCTCATGGCCTTCTACCTCCTGACGGGCCGCTCGTACTGGCTCACGGCGAGCGCCCCGGCGCCCTCGGCGATGATGCTGCTGCGCGAGGTGGCCTACGAGCCCTTGCCGCCGGCGACCGAGCGCGCACGCGCGCTCGGCTGCGCCCACCGACTGCCACCCGGCTTCGACGCGTGGTTCGCGCGCGCCGTGGTGCGCGAGCCCGCGAGCCGCTTCGGCTCCGTCACCGAGCTCCTGACGGCGCTCGACGCGCTCGACGGCGCGGCCTCGACCGGCGCGGGTGCGCTCGGACCCACGACGCCCTCGACCGCGAGCGGCGGCGCCCCGTCGCACCTGCAGCCGAGCACGGCCTGGACCGAGCAGGCGCTGCCCGGTCCCGCGACCCGGACCGCTCCGTCGCTGCAGGTCGCGTCCGCGCCGGTCCACGCCAGCGGCCCGCCCACGGGCGGCGCTCGGGTGCCCGTGCCGTCCGGCCCGCCGGGCGCCGGCTCGCTCGGACCGCTGCCCCACACGATGCCGTCCCCCGGGGTCGCGCCACCCTCGGCGATGGCCGCCGCGAGCGGGCCCGCCACCGCGAGCGGACCCGCCGCCCCGGTGGCGATGCCCGGGAGCGGCCCCGTGCCCTACCCGGCTGCGCCCGCGGCCCTCGCTCCGCACGGCGCGGCCGGACGCCGCGGGCCCGCCTGGTGGGTGTACGTGCTCATCGCCGCCATCGCCGTGGCGGGCACGGTCGTGCTCGTGCTGCGGCTGCGAGCGGGTGCGGTCGCACGCCGCGACCGGATCGCCGAGGAAGAGCGACGGCGCGCCGGCAGCGTGCCGGATCCGAGCGCCACGGCCGGCGAGCGCGGAGCGCCCACGGCCGAAGCGGCGCGCATGGCCGAGCTCCGGCGCGCGCTCTCCGACGGCACTGGCACGTGCCAGGACCTCGCCGAGCTCTTCCGGCTCTGCAACCGCTCGGGCGACGAGCCGTGCGCGAGCCGTACCCGGGCGGCGCTGCGCAAGCGCGACTGCCCGCGCCCCGACTAGGTCTAGTGGGCGTCCGCCCACGTCTTGCCCGAGCCGACGTCGACGACGAGCGGCACGGCGAGCGGGAGCACGGACTGCATCGCCGTCCGGGTGCGCTCGGCGGCGCGTGCGACGTCCGCCTCGGGGACCTCGAGCACGAGCTCGTCGTGCACCGTCAGCACCATGCGGGCACCGGGCACGACCGGCTCGGCGAGGCGCACCATGGCGAGCTTGAGGATGTCGGCCGCCGTCCCCTGGATCGGCGTGTTCTGCGCGATGCGCTCGGCGTAGGAGCGCTTCATGCCGTTCGAGCTCGCCAGATCGGGCAACAGGCGCCGCCGCCCGAGCAGCGTGCGCACGCCGCCCTGGCGCCGCGCCTCGGCGAGCGTCTCCTGCATGAAGCGCTCGACCCCGGCGTAGCGCGCGAAGTAGGCGGCGATGAAGCGCTCGGCCTCGGCGCGCGGGATGCCGAGCCGCTTGCTCAACGCGAGCGAGCCCATGCCGTAGATGATGCCGAAGTTGATGGTCTTGCTGCGGCGGCGCATCTCGGCGGTGACGCCCGCCGCATCGACGCCGAACACCTCCATCGCCGTCCGGACGTGGACGTCCTGCGCGCGCTGGAACGCGTCGCACAGCACCTCGTCGCCGGACAGGTGCGCGAGCACGCGCAGCTCGATCTGCGAGTAGTCGGCGCTCAGGATGAGCTTGCCGGGCGGCGCCACGAAGGCCTCGCGGATGCGCTTGCCGTGCTCGGAGCGGATCGGGATGTTCTGCAGGTTCGGGTCCTTGCTCGACAGCCGCCCGGTGGCCGCCACCGCCTGGTCCCAGCGCGTGTGGATGCGCCCCGTCTCGGGGTGGACGAGGCGCGGCAGGGTCTCGACGTAGGTGCCGCGCAGCTTGGCGAGGGCGCGGTGCTCGAGCACGAGCCGCGGCAGCGGGTGTGCGTCCTCGAGCCCCTCGAGCGCCTCGGCGTCGGTCGAGCGGCCGGTCTTGGTCTTGCGCGTCGGGCGCAGCCCGAGCTTGTCGAACAGGATCGCCTCGAGCTGCTTCGGCGAGCCCACGTTGAACGCCTCGCCCGCGGCCTCGTGCGCCCGCACCTCGAGCGCCGCGAGCTCGCGCCCGAGCTCGGCGCCGAGCTTCGCGAGCGGCGCCGGATCGACCAGCACGCCGGCGAGCTCCATCGCCGTCAGCACCTCGCTGAGCGGCACCTCGAGCTCGGTGAAGAGCTTGCCGAGGCCGGCCTCGGCGAGGGCGCGCTCGTAGCGGGCCTCGAGCGCGAGCGGCGCCTCGGCCTGGCCCGCTGCGAAGTCGGACACGCGCTCGATCGCCGCGACCGCCACGGTCTCGGCCGGGCGGCCGCGCTTGCCCGCCTCGAGCTCGAGCGGCGCGAGGCGCAGGTGGGCGTCGCGCAGCGCGAGCTCGGCGAGGCCGTGCACCGCCTCCGGATCGAGCAGGTAGGCGGCGAGCAAGCTGTCGAAGCGCGCGCCGCGCACGGGCAGGCCGGCCTGCGCCAAGAGCACCGCGCTCGTCTTGAGGTCGTGGCCGAGCTTGCCGATCGCCGGGTCGGCCAGCAGCGGGCCGAGCACGCGCGCGACGGCGGCGCGCTCGAGCTGCGCCGGCGCGCCGAGATAGCGGTGCGCGAGCGGCACGTAGTGCGGGGCGCCCGGCTCGACGGCGAGGGCGAGGCCCACGAGCTCGGCCCGCATCGGCTCGGGGTGGGAGCCGAGCGCGGCGAGCGCGAGCTTGCCCGCCTTGCGCGCGCGCGCCGCGAGCGCCTCGAGCACCCCGAGCTCGAGCACGACGTGGGCCCGGACCTCGTGCACGGCGGCGGAGCGCGGGCGCGCCGAGGCCGGCGCGGGCCTCGACACCTCGTCCCCCGACAGCGCTCCGAGCCCGTCGAGGAAGCGCGTGAAGCGCAGCTCCGTGAAGAGCGCGCGCAGGCGCTCGACGTCGGCGCCGCCGTAGCGCAGGGCGGCGAGATCGAGCTCGAGCGGCACGTCCGCGCGCAGGCCGACGAGCTCGTAGGCGAGGCGCGCGTCCGCCTCGTGCTCGGCGAGCGCCTGGCGCTGCTTCGGCCGCGTCACGCGCTCGAGGTTCGCGAAGATGGCGTCGAGCGAGCCGTGCTCGGCCAGCAGGGCGGCGGCCGTCTTCGGTCCGACGCCCGGCACGCCGGCCACGTTGTCGGAGCTGTCGCCGACCAGGGCGAGCAGCTCGCGCATCTGGCCGGGCGGCACGCCGAACTTCGCCTGCACCTCCGGTGGCCCGAAGACGCGGTCGTCCTTCGGGTCCCAGACGACGACGCGCTCGTCGTCGACGAGCTGCATCAGGTCCTTGTCGCTCGAGGCGATGACGACCCGGAGGCCGGCCGCGCGCGCGACGCGGACGGCCGTCGCGACGAGGTCGTCCGCCTCGAAGCCCTCGGCGAAGAACACCGGGATGTGGTAGGCGTCGACGAGCTCGCGGCAGCGCGCCATCTGCACCTTGAGGTCCTCGGGCGCCGGCGGGCGGTGGGCCTTGTAGCTCGGCGCGAGCGCACCGCGGAAGCCGCGCCCCGGGCTGTCCATCGCGACCGCGAGGTACGCCGGTCGCCGCTCGGCCACGAGCTTGTGCAGCATGGTCAGCGTGCCGTAGGTCGCGTTGGTCGGCTCGCCGCTCGGGCTCGTGAGCGGCGGGATCGCGTGGTAGGCGCGAAACACGTAGCCGGAGAGGTCGACCAGGTAGAGAACGTCGTCCGCACCCGCCGGCGGGAGCTCGGTGGCAGCCATCGACGACGGGCTTAACACGGCGCCGGGTGGCGGGAACGGGCCACCGGCCGCGGGCGCGCTCCGCTCCGGGTTTGCGCACCGAGCGCGGGCCGCATAGAGTGTGGTCGTGGGCCGCGCGTGAGCGGCCCACGGCGCAGACGCGGCGGCCGCATGGCGCGTGCCGTCGCGTCTCCGCAGATTCCGTTGTAGGTACACGCGCGAGAGCTTTCGACGCGGGTCGCCGTGGCGCCCGCTGGCCTTGGGACACGCACCAGTCAGGTGGGGGCGCGAACGGGCCGCAGGATTCGGACAGCAGGCCATCATGCAGAGCGGCTCGGGGATACCGCCGACGCGTCCCGCTGGGGCGCCCAACTCGTCTCGACCCAGCGTCGACGGCTTGCGCGGCGACACCGCGTCCCACCCGGGCCTTCCCTCGCACCCGGGCCTGCCCTCGCACCCGGGCCTGCCCTCGCACCCCGGGTTCCCGTCGCAGCCGAGCTTCCCGTCGCAGCCGAGCGTTCCCTCGCAGGCCGGCGTCTCGGCGACCTCGCAGCCCGGCGCGCCCGGCTCGGCGTCCAACCCGGGGCCCGCGCCGCTCGTGCTGCCGCGCCAGTTCGGCAAGTACACCCTGGTGCGCCAGCTCGCGACCGGCGGCATGGCCGAGCTCTACCTCGCCATCCAGCGCGCCGTGGCCGGCTTCGAGAAGCTCGTCGTCATCAAACGCATCCTGCCGCAGTTCACGCGCGACCACGCCTTCGTCGAGATGCTGGTGCACGAGGCTCGCGTCGCCGCGACCCTCGATCACCCGAACATCTGCCAGACCTTCGACGTCGGCGAGGTGGACGGCACCTACTACATCGCGATGGAGCACATCGCGGGCGAGGACATCCGCTCCATCGTGCGCGCCATGAAGCGCGTGAACCAGGTCGAGTTCCCCCTGGAGCACGCGCTCAACATCATCATGGGCGTGTGCGCCGGCCTCGGCTACGCCCACGACAAGCGCAACCTGGACGGCTCGCCGCTCGACATCGTCCACCGCGACGTCTCGCCGCAGAACGTGCTCGTGACCTTCAGCGGTCACGTGAAGGTGGTCGACTTCGGCATCGCCAAGAGCGTCGAGGCGGCGGCCGGCGAGCGCACCAACGCGGGGCAGCTCAAGGGCAAGGTGCCCTACATGTCGCCGGAGCAAGCGGCCGGACAGGAGATCGACCATCGCAGCGACATCTTCTCGGTCGGCATCGTGCTCTTCGAGCTGACGACGGGGCGCCGCCTGTTCAAGGCGCCGAGCGACTACGAGACGCTGCGGCTGATCTGCGAGCGGGAGTACCCGCGCCCGACGCAGGTGCGGCCGCACTACCCCCCCGGGCTCGAGCGCATCGTGCTCCGCGCCCTCGAGAAGGACCGCGACCGCCGCTACCAGAGCGCGCGCGACATGCTCGCCGACTGCGAGGACTTCGTGCGCGAGGAGCGCATCGCGGCCTCGAAGACCGGCCTCGCCAACTGGATGAAGGAGCTCTTCGGCGACAAGATCGCCGAAAGCAAGGAGAGCCTCCAGGACCTGAAGCAGCTCGCGGATCAGGTGGCGACCCAGCACGCGGCCGAGGAGGCCATGTACGGCGGTACGTCCACCGGTCGCAGCACGACGATCGCCGCGACGCTCGGCGCCGCGGACGCCGCCGCCGCGCCCAAGAAGAGTCGCCTGCCGCTCCTGGCCGGGGCCGGGGCGGTCGCCGTCATCGGCCTCGTGGCGTTCCTCGCCCTGCGCGGCAGCTCGGACGGCAGTGCCTCGGCAGGCGACACGACGAGCGCAGCCCTGGGCGCCACGAGCGGGGCGACGACGGCCACGGCCCAGCAGAAGGCCAAGCTCACCATCAACAGCTCGCCGGCGGGCTGCGACGTGTGGCTCAACGGCGAGCTGCAGAAGGCGACGACGCCGACCACCATCGAGCTGCCCTACGACCGCGAGGTCGAGGTCAAGCTGACGAAGAAGGACCACGTCTCCCACATCCAGACCTTGACGATCAAGACGGGCGACGCGGACCGCACCATCGCGCCGGTGCTCGACACGGGCAGCGTCACGGTGGTGCTCAAGGTGACGCCGCCGGCGCGGGTGTGGCTCGACGGCAAGCCCATCGTGCTGAACGGCGACCGGCTCGAGGGGCTGTCGCCCGGCGAGCACAAGATCGCCCTGTCGGCCGTGGGCTTCGCGCCCGAGAGCGTCACGTTCACGGTCGCCAAGGGCGACGTGAAGACCATCGAGCGGCAGCTGCGCAAGGACCCGACGGCGAGCAGCGCCGCGCCGGCCGGGACCGACACGGCGCCCCCGCCGCCGCCCGCGGTCAAGGCGACCGGCGCCTTGTCGGTGAACGCCAAGGGCGGCTACTGCAACGTGAGCGTGAACGGGCGCTCCTACGGCCCGACGCCGACCGTGATCCCCGAGCTACCCGAGGGCGCCGTGTCGATCAGCTGCCGCACGGACGACGGCAAGACGTTCGGCAGCGGCGCGCAGGTCGTCGCGGGCAAGCGCTCGAGCGTGACCATCGTCATCAAGTGACGCGGCGCAGCGCCTCGAGCTCGGTCGCCGTCTCGCGGAAGCGATCGGCGAGCACCGCCAGGAACGAGCCGAGGAAGCTCCGCCCCGCGAGCTCGCGGCGCATGGCCTCGCGCGTGACGACCTTGACGGTCACGCGGTCGACCGCGCGCACCGTCGCCTGCCGGCGCTGCCCCTCGAGCAGCATCGTCTCGCCGAACACCTCCCCGACGCCCATGCGGCCGACGACGTGGCTGCGGCCGCGGGTCGTGCGCACCACCTCGCACGCTCCGCCCGTGACGATGAAGGCCTCCTCGGCCTCGTCGCCCTCGCGCACGATCACCGCGCCTGGCTCGTAGACGCGCGTCGCGAGCCAGCCGCCGCCGCGCAGGAAGGCCTCGAGCTCGAGCTCGAGCTCGGGCACCGCCTGGTAGCGGTCGCGCGGATCGGGCGCGAGCGCCTTCATCGCGATGCGGCACAGCTCGGGCGGCAGCCGGTCCTGCGGCGCGAGCTCCTCGGGCGGGCGCACCACGCCCTCGCGCGCCGCGAGCACGGTCGCGATGGGGTCGCCGAGCACGCCGTGCGGGGCGGTGCCCGTGAGCACGGTGTAGAGGATGCCCCCGAGGCCGTAGACGTCGGTGCGCTCGTCGATGGCCTCGAAGCGCGGCCAGGCCTGCTCGGGCGCCATGTACGCGGGCGTGCCGATCGCGTGCGAGCGTTCCTCCGGCGGGTGCTCGCTCTTGGCGCGCACGAGCGCGAGCCCCCAGTCCATGACGTAGACCTGTCCGAATGCTCCGATCATGACGTTGCGCGGCTTGAGGTCGCGGTGGATGACGCCGAGGCTGTGGGCGAAGGAGACGGCGTCGCACACCCGCACGAGGACGCGCACGAGGGCCTCGAGCTCGTCGGCCTCGAGCCGCGCCGGGCCGAGCTCGTCGAGCCGCGCGCCGAGGTCGCGGCCGCGCACGAGCTTCATCGTGAAGAAGGTCGGCGCGCCGCGCGGGTCGAGCCCGAGCTCGTGGATCGGCACGATGTTGGGGTGGTCGAGCTGCCCCGTGATCTGCGCCTCGTCGAGGAAGCGCCGCGCCTCCTTCGAGCCCGGCTCGAGCGGCAGATCGACCTGCTTCATCGCCACGCGGCGCCCGAGCCGCTCGTCGAGGGCGACACGGATCGAGCTCATGCCACCGCGGCCGACCTCCCCCTCGGCGCGGTAGTGGGCGTGGCGGCGCGAGCCCGGCGCCGAGGGGGCGGGGAGCGACGGTGGCGCAGGCGCCGCGGCCGAGGCCGGCGCGGCGCCCCCGGGCGATGCCGCTCCCGGCTCGACCCGCCGCGGGGGTGGCAGCGGGCGCGCCCAGGCGACCGGCGCGACGGTGACGAGGCTGGCGTCCGC
>JADLAB010000268.1 GCA_020848455.1 Polyangiaceae bacterium | reverse complement strand
CGAGGCCATTGCACGCGTAGGCGAGCGCGTCCGCCTCGCTCACCGGCACGAGCTCGTAGTCGGGACCGGCGAACGCCTCGAGCGCGCCGAGGCTCGTGCCGACGAGCGCCCCCTCGAAGGCGAGCAGCAGACCGCCCGCGCCGCGGCGCAGGGCCGAGAGGCAGGTGTCGCCGTGAAAGAAGGGGTCGCGGAGCTCGACGCGGAGCACGTCGGCGCCAGCGGGCAGGAGCGGCGTCACGGACTCCGAGGCCGCGGCCACCGTGCGCACACCGTAGGTGAGGAGGAAGCGCCCGTCCGCGAGCGTCGCGACGTCGGCCTGGCCTTCCCACGTCACCTGCGCGCGCGCGACCGGCAGGCCGAGTCCCTCGGCGGCAAAGCGCGCGACGTGCTCGGGCTCGGCCTTGCGGTGCTCGACGAACATGCTCGAGACGAGGAAGGTGCGGTGCGCGGGGAACCAGGCGCCGTGGTTCGCGGCGTAGATGAGCCCGGTGAGCGGCGGCTCGACGCCGGGCGGCGGCATCACCGCCACGGTGCCGCCCAGCTCCTCGATGGCGTCGGCGAGCGCGCGCCACTCCTCGAAGGCGCGCCGCGGGCTCGTCGGGCGCCGATCGAGCGAGCGGTAGTTCACGCCCCCGCGGATGTGCCAGCTCGAGGGCGGATACGAGAGCAGGTAGGGGTGCGGGGCGCTCATGCCGGTGGGCGTGCCGCGCGGGCGCGCGGCCGTCAAGCGCGGTCGCCCTCGGGTGGTGCGCTCGTCGCGCCCGGGGTGCGCACCGCGGGCAGCACGACGGTGACGCGCGTGCCGCGCCCGGGCTCGCTCGCGACGGCGATCTCGCCGCCGAGCTCGGCGAGGATGCGCTCGCAGATCCAGAGGCCGAGGCCCGTCCCGACGCCGCTCGCCTTGGTGGTGAAGAAGGGGTCGAAGATGCGCCCGAGCACCTCGGGCGCGATGCCCTCGCCGGTGTCGGCGATGGTGACGACCGCGCGGCCCCGCGCGTCGGCCTCGGCCGAGACCGTGATCTCCCCGAGCTCCGGCCCGCCCTCCGGCAGCGCCTGGACGGCGTTGAGGAGCACGTTGACGAACACCTGGGCGAGCCTGGCCTGGTGGCCCCAGGCGAAGGGCGCATCCGCGTAGCTCCGGACGAGCCGCGCGCGGTGGCGGATCGCGCCGTCGAGCACGTTGACCGCGGAGTCGAGCACCGCCACGACGTCGACCGCCCCGAGCGGCCCGTCGTCGCCGCGCGAGAAGACGCGCAGATCGTGCACGATGCGGCGGATGCGCTCCACCCCCTCGAGCGTGCTCTCGAGACGGCCGTGCGCGTCGCGCAGCCAGGCGGTCTCGTGGTCGAGAGCGAGCGCCTCGCCGCAGCGCCGCTGCAGGTACGTGAGGTTCAGCATCACGTAGCCGAGCGGGTTGTTGATCTCGTGGGCGAGGCCGGCCGCGAGCGTGCCGAGGGCCGCGATGCGGTCGGTGCGCCGCACCTGCGCCTCCATGCGGCGCCGTTCGGACAGATCGCTCGCGATGAGCGTGACGCCGACGACCTCGCTCCCGTGGTGGACGGGCACGACGCGCACCGCCCACGGCAGGCCGTGGCTGTCGGCCTCGTAGCTCTGCACCTGCCCGGTCGCGAGCGCCGCCGCGAAGGCGGTGCGGAACTTGTCGCGCTGCTCCGGGGCCAGGTGGTCGACGGCGAGGCCGCCGACGAGCTCCTCGGGCTCGCCACCGGGCCCGCCGCGGCTCGCGAACACGATGCGCTCCGCGCGGTCGATCGTGACGATGTAGTCGGGCAAGTGCGCCACGACGTCCCGGAGCGCACTCGCCGCGTCACGCCCGGCGTCGCGCCGCTCCGCCAGCGCCGCGCGCTCGACGTGCCGGCGCTCGCACACGAGCAGCCGGTCGCCGAGCGCGGACGGCGCGAGGCTCGTCGTCACGTCGTCGACCCCTTCCGCGAGCAGCGCCGCGGCCGTACCCGGGGAGTCACAGAGCGCGAGCAGCACCACGGTCGACCCGAGCGGGTGGACGCGAACGCGCGACGCGACCTCGAGGCTGCCAGACTGCGGTTCCCGCGCGTCGAGCACGACGAGGTCCGGAACCTCCCGATCGAGGGCGGCCCCGACCGCGGCCGCCTCGCCGAACGTACGCAGGCCGTGAGCCGGTGCGCCGAGCACCGCGCCGAGCGCGGCCTCGAGCGCGCCATCCGTCGTCGCGAGCCACACCTTCATGCCCGAAGCCAGTCCATGCGCGGAGCCAGGTTGCAGGGTAGCGCGGCCCACGGCCGCGCGACAATGCGGGCTAACGATACGTCACGAGATCGCGCTCGAGGTGCGCCACGGCGTTGAGGCTCGCCAGGCTGAGCCGGTCGCCGGAGTAGCGGAGCTCGGTGAGCGACGCGTTGGCGAGCGACCACACGAGGTCGACGGTCTTCTGGGCGTCGAGGCCGAGGGCCAGGCGCGCGACGGCGCTCACCGTGCCGGCGGAGGTGACGACGAGGACGTGCTTGCCACCGGCGTGCACCGCGCGCACCCGGGCGAGGCCCGCCGCCACGCGGGCCTCGAAGTGCGCGTACGGCTCGAGGCCCTCGAGCGCGAGCCGCCCCTCGATCCAGGCCTGCATGTGGACCTCGATGCGCGCCTGGTAGGCGCGCACCGCCGCCCGGTGCGCGGGCGGCACGGGCCGGCGCCCCGAGGCGCGCAGGGCGTCGACGAGCGCGGGGTGCTCGCCCACGAGCTCGGCGACCGTGGCCATCCACAGCGGGTCGAGCACGAATTCGTCGAACTCGTCGAGCACGGTCGGCTCGGGCTGAGGCACGCCGAGCTCGGCCGCCGTCTCGAGCACGTGCCGGGCCGTGTCGCGCTGCCTCCGGCGCGGGCCGGAGTACACGGCGTCGAAGCGCGTGCGCCGCGCGAGGTGCGCGCCGGTCGCGCGGGCCTGGGCCACGCCGAGCTCCGAGAGCACGTCGTAGTCGTCGGCGTGGATCGACGCCTGACCGTGGCGCACGAGGCAGAGCACGCTCATCGCGCCGGGGCATACCACGGGACTGTAAGCTCCGCGCCCCCTCGACCGTTGGCGCTCCGCGGCGCGCGCCCGGCTCGACTTCGCGTTCGAGGGAGAACTTTCGCTCGCCGCTGACGTATAAGCACTCCTACCCAGCTCTCGTCCGCCTCGCCTCGCCTCGTGCCCGCCTCGTGACGGGCGCGCGCGCTCGCGCGACACCCGGCCCCGCCGGCATGCCTCCGCGAGAGCGCGCACGGTGCCCGGCCGAGCCGGCGCGGACCGAGCGAATGCCCGGAGAACCCCCGATGCGCTTCTCGGCTCTGCCCCTCATCCTGGGCCTCGCGGCGACGACCGGCTGCGCGAGCTCGCTCCAGCCGCCGGCCATCGCCAGCGACGCGCCCCTCGGCCGCGTCATCATCTACCGCAACGGCGTCGCCTACTTCGAGCGCTTCGCGGAGATCGAGCGGGACAAGCTGACGCTCCAGGTGCCGCCCCAGCGGGTCGACGACTTCCTGAAGTCGCTCACCATCGTCGACGCCACGAGCGGCGAGGCGATGCCGCTCAGCTACCCGACGCTCGACAGCCTCGACGGCAACACCGCGATGACCGTGAGCCTGCCGGCCGGACACCACCGGCTCAAGATCTCCTACGTGACCGAGAGCCCCGCGTGGAAGCCGACCTACCGCGTCATCCTCGGCGCCGACGGCAAGGAGCCCTCGCGCATCCAGGGTTGGGCCGTGGTCGACAACGTGTCCGGGGAGGACTGGAACCACATCCAGATCGGCGTCGGCTCGACCTCGGCGCTGTCGTTCCGCTACGACCTGCACAGCGTGCAGCTGGTCGAGCGCGAGACGCTCACGTCGGGCTCGCTGCTCGCCGTGGCGCCGCCGACCGGCGGCTCGCCCTACGCCGTCGCCTCGCGCCGCGTGCGCGTGATGGGCGGCGTGAGCCAGGAGGCCTTCGCCAACCTGCAGAGCCGCTCGGGCCAGGCGACGAGCGGCCAGTACGCCTTCGGCGGCGACCAGCTGGCCGCCGAGTCGATCGTGACGGCGGACTCGAGCGAGGGCGACGACGGCGGCCGGCACGCCGACAAGAAGCCGAGCGACTACGCCGTCAAGCTGCGGCAGATGGAGAGCCAGGTCTCGAACCTGAAGAACCAGATCCGCCGCTCGCGCACGCGCCTGCGCATCGAGGGCTTCGCCAACGCGACCGACGCCGACAAGCGCGAGGCCTCGCTGGCCCGCGCGAACGCGCTCCGCGACCAGCTGCTCTCCGAGGGCGTGCCGGCCGATCGCATCGAGGTCGTGGGCACCGGCAAGGTGTCGAACGAGGCCGTCCGCGTGGTCGAGACCGACGAGGCGACGGTCGACCGCGACGGCGACGGCGTCCCGGACGCCTCCGACGCGACCGGTGGCGAGCCGACCGACGACGGGCAGGCGCTCGGGAGCGCGCACTTCCTGTCGAAGGCGCCCATGTCGATCGAGCGCGACCACTCGGCGATGGTCGGCATCCTCAACGCCGAGACCGAGGCCGAGCGCGTCTACTTCTACGATCCGGTGAGCGAGCGCGGCTCGACCAAGTTCGCCTTCAACGCCGTGCGGATCATGAACCCGAGCGAGTTCACGCTCGATAGCGGCCCGTTCACCGTCTACGCCAGGGGCCAGTTCCTCGGCGAGGGCTTGAGCGAGCCCATCCTGCCGAAGAGCGTGGCCTTCATCCCCTACGCCCTCGACCGCAGCATCATCGCCGACCCAGAGCAGGACACGCGCGAGGAGATCAGCGAGCTCTTGACCATCCAGCGCGGCATCGTGACGACCGAGACGCGCCGCATCCGGCGGACCAGGCTGACGCTGACCAACCGCCACAGCGAGGACGCCGAGGTCTACGTGCGCCACCTGGTGACCGCCGGCTACGAGCTCGTGAGCGACGCCGAGGGCGGCGGCTCCTTGCGACCGGCCGGCGAGGAGGGCGACGCGAAGGGGCCGAAGGCACTGCGCGTGAAGGTGCAGAAGCTCGGCGGGGCCTACCTCTTCCCGGTGCCGCTCAAGGGCGGCGAGGCGCTCGAGCTCGTGATCGAGGAGTCGACACCCATCATGAAGACCGTCGACATCAACACCGACGTCGGCATCGACCAGATGGCGCTCTACCTGCGCGGCACGGCGCGGCTCGACCCCGAGCTCAAGCGGAAGCTCGAGGGCGTGGTCAAGACCCACACCGAGCTCGCCGACCTGCAGGAGAAGATCGCGCTCGGCCGCGACCAGATGAGCGTCTACCGCACGCGGGTCGACGAGCTCACCTTCCAGCTCGCGGACCTGAAGAAGGTCCCGCAGGCCGAGAAGCTGCGCCGGCACCTGACCGAGAAGATGCAGGAGATCAGCGAGCGGCTGCAGAAGGCGACGCTCGAGATGGCGGAGCTCCAGGGCGAGGTCATGACCCGGCGCATCGTGCTGCAGGACGAGCTCGCCGATCTGTCGCTGCAGAAGAAGAAGCCGGACGCCGAGCCGCCCACGGCCCCCGCGACCGACGCCAAGAAGGGAGGCGTGTGACATGGCACGGCACCATCGTATGGGTCTCGGTCTGGTCGCGCTCGCCGCGCTCACGGGCTCGCTCGGGCTCGGCTGCGCCGCGCGCCTGCAGCCGCCGGCGATCGGCTCGTCGGCCTCGCTCGGCAAGGTCATCATCTACCGCAACGGCGTCGCCTACTTCGAGCGCTTCGCGTCGCCCGAGGAGGAGAAGCTCTCGCTCAGCGTCCCGAGCGAGCGCGTGGACGACTTCCTGAAGTCGCTCACCATCGTCGACGACGCGACCGGCGAGGCCATGCCCGTCAGCTACCCGACGCTCGACACCGGGTCGGGGACGACGACCATGACCATCGATCTGCCGCCGAGCCACGAGCGGCTGCGCATCTCCTACGTGACCGAGAGCCCGACCTGGAAGCCCTCGTACCGCGTGATGCTCGAGGGCGACGGCAAGGCCCGCATGCAGGGCTGGGCCGTGGTCGACAACGTCTCGGGCGAGGACTGGCAGAACGTGCAGATCGGGGTCGGCTCGACCTCCGCGCTCTCGTTCCGCTACGACCTCCACAGCGTGCTCCTGGTCGAGCGCGAGCAGCTGAGCTCGGGCTCGCTGGTCGCGCTCGCACCGCCGTCGGGCGGCTCGCCCTACGCCGCGGGCGGCAAGAAGACCGTGCGCGTGTTCGCCAACATGCGCAGCGAGGACGTCGCCAAGCTCGACGACGACCGGGAGGTGGCCGCCTATCGCCAGCAGCAGGGGCAGCTGCTCGGCGGACAGGGCTACGGCGCCGGCGCCGGCGCCACGGGCGCGAGCGACGAGCCGAACGCCTGGGCCGCGAACGCTCCGAAGACGGGTCACCGCCCCGCCACGAAGCCGAGCCCGAACCGGACGCCGACCGGCGGGCGCGCCGGGGGCTACGCCATGCCCGACGCGACGACCATGCCGGTCGTGACCGCGGCGTTTCCGGCGAACCCCATGGTCGACAACCTGGCGCGCGAGCTCCGCAACTCGAACGAGCGCGTGCGCATCGAGGGGCTGGCCAACGCCGGCGACTCGGACCCGCGGCAGGCCTCGCTCGACCGCGCCAATGCCCTGCGCACGAGCCTCATCGCGCGCGGCATTCCCGCCGAGCAGATCGACGCCGTGGGCACGGGCGAGCTGTCGTCGAAGGACGGCGTGCGCGTGGTCGGCACGAGCGAGCCGCTCGACGCGAAGGAGGCCGAGAAGACGAAGGGCAAGCAGGAGGCCCCGCCCCCGCCCGGAGCTCCGGTCCCCGGCGCGGACGAGGGGCAACCGCTCGGCTCGGCGCATTTTCTGTCCGAGGCACCGATGTCCATCGAGCGCGACCACTCGGCGATGGTGAGCATCGTCAACGCCGAGACCGAGGCCAAGCGCATCTACTACTTCGACCCGGTGAGCGAGCGCGGCTCGACGCGCTACGCCTTCAACGCCGTCCGCATCGTGAACCCGAGCGAGTACACGCTCGACAGTGGTCCCTTCACCGTCTACACGGACGGCCAGTTCCTGGGCGAGGGCCTCGCCGAGCCGATCCTGCCGAAGAGCGTGGCGTTCATTCCCTACGCCCTCGACCGCAGCATCGTGGCCGACACCGGCATCGACACGCGCGAAGAGATCGACAAGCTGCTCACCATCCAGCGCGGCATCGTGAACACCGAGACGCGCCGCATCCGGCGCACCAAGCTCACGCTCACCAACCGCCACACCGAGGAGGCCGAGGTGTACGTGCGCCACCTGGTGCAGCCGGGCTACGAGCTCATGAGCGGCAAGGCGAAGGTCGAGAAGCTCGGCGGCGCCTACCTGTTCCCCGTCGTGGTCAAGGGCGGCGAGGCGCTCGAGCTCGTCATCGAGGAGTCGACGCCGATCCACAAGACCGTGGACATCAACACCGCGCTCGGCATCGAGCAGATGACGCTGTTCCTCAAGCACGAGGGCAAGCTCGAGCCCGAGCTCAAGCACAAGCTCGACGACATCGTGCGCACCTACACGGCCGTCGCGGATCTCGAGCAGAAGATCCAGCTCGGCCGCGAGCAGATGGGCGTCTACCGGACGCGCGTCGACGAGCTCACGCTGCAGCTCGCCGACCTCCGCAAGGTCAAGGAGGCCGAGAAGCTCCGCAAGCACCTGTCGGACAAGATGGAGGAGATCAGCGAGCGGCTGCAGAAGTCCACCATCGACATGGCCGACCTCCAGGGCCAGCTGATGACGAAGCGCATCGAGCTCCAGGACCAGCTCGCCGACCTCACCCTGAAGAAGAAGAAGGGCGAGGCGGGCAAGGCCTGACGGCGAAGGCCTGACGGCGAAAACCTGACGGCGAAGGCCTGACGGCGAAGGCCGCCCACCCGCGCGGCGCCGGCGCCTCTGTGCGCCGGCGCATGTGCACCGGCGCCCCGGTGCGCCTCTGCGCCGGGCGCCCCTGTGCGCCGGCGCATGCGCGCGCTAGGCTGCGTCCAGGCATGGGCAGCCGGGCCAGCGGC
The DNA here is from genome assembly GCA_020848455.1 of Polyangiaceae bacterium. Taxonomy (GTDB): domain Bacteria; phylum Myxococcota_A; class Polyangia; order Polyangiales; family Polyangiaceae; genus JACRDA01. Next base: position 5,429 of record JADLAB010000268.1, on the reverse strand, counting down.
GGATGAGCAAGGACGAGGGACAGAGCCCGGCGCGCACCGGCGCCGCACGCACCGAGCTCGACCCCGAGCTCGTCGACGAGGCGCGCCTCGAGACCGATGCGGCCTATCGCTTCGCCTTCGTGCGACAGTACGTCGGCTTGACGGACGAGGATCTCGCGCTCGCGCGGGCGTCGCGCTCGCTCATGGCGCGCATGGTGCCGGAGCTGCTCGCGGCCGTGCACGGGCGGCTGACCGGCTGGGCGGCGACGCGCCGGCACTTCCACGACGACGCGCTCGTGACCGTGCACCTGCGCGGCTACGTCGAGAGCCTGCTCCTGCTCCGGGGCGACGACGCGCAGGCGCTCTGGTTCGAGCGAGTGGCGCGGGCCCACACCCCCGAGGCCGGCGACCCGATGGTCTCGGTGCCGCTCGTCCAGATCGACGCCCTGCTCGGGTTCATCGCGGACCAGGTCATCGTCGGCATCGACCGGCTCGAGCTGCCGCCGGACCGGAAGATCCGCGCCATCCGCGCGTTCTCGAAGCTGCTCTGGGTGCAGAACGACATGTTCCAGTGGCTCCGCGCGCGCCGCGCCTGAGCCTCGATGCCGCGCGCGCCGCGAAACGGCCTCGCGCGCGCCCAACCGGCCTCACACGCGGCGCGAAACGGCCTCGCACGCGGCGCGAAACGGCCTCGCGCGCGCCCAACCGGCCGAAACTGCCCCCAGACCTTCGGTCTACCCCGAGTTTCGGCCGCTTCGAGCCGCATCGCCGCGCGTTTCAGCCGCGCCGCCGACCCGACATCGGGCACTTGCGCCCGCGCGACCGGCCTCGCACGCGCCGCGCACCGGCCTCGCGCGCGCCCAACCGGCCGAAACTGCCCCCAGACCTTCGGTCTACCCCGAGTTTCGGCCGCTTCGAGCCGCGTACGACGAAGCGACAACCGACAACCGACAACCGACAACTGACAACTGACAACTGACAACTGACAACTGACAACTGACAACTGATGACTGATCGAAGCTCAGTCGTCGTCGTCGTGGTCGTCGTCGTGCTTGCCGCCGCGGCGCTCGCCCTCGCGCTTGCGGTCGCCGCCGTGCTTGCCGTCGCCGCCTTCCTTTTCGCGCCCGGTGGGGTGGCAATGCGCGCAATCGGCGAGGTCCGCGATACCCTCCTCGTCGTGCTCGCGGGCGATGTTCGCGGGGGTGTGCTCGTGGCAGCCGTAGCAGGTGTAGGTCTTGTAGCCGTCGGGGTGACAGGTCTTGCACGGGGACGGCGCCTTCGCCCCGTGGTCGAGGGGAAAGCCGTGGTCGAAGCGCGCGCCCTGCCAGGAGTCGGTCCCGTGGCACGAGCCGCAATCGTCGCCGAAGGCCTCGCGGTGTCCGTCGGGCGGCTCGTGGCAGGCGAGGCAGGTCGTCGGCGTGTTCGCATACTGGCGCTCGCGATGGCAGGCGGCGCACGGCACGCGCGCGTGGGCCCCCGTGAGCGCGAAGCCCGTGGCGTCGTGGGGGAAGGCGGCGGCGTCGAGGCGCGTGAGCTCGCCGTCGGGCCCCTCGTGCTCGAGGTGGCAGACGAGGCAGCGGCGCACGTCGCGCAGCCGGGCGTGCAGGCCCTTGGCCGCGCCGAGCTCCGCCGCGATCTCGTCGTGGCACCCGAGGCAGCGCTGCGACGCCGACGCGCCGGAAAAAGGCGCGGGGTGGCAGGCGCTGCAGCGCCGCCCGAGCTCCGCGTGGCTCGCGACGCCGCCGCGGACCGTGCCGTCACGGTGCCGCGCCGAGAGCGCGCCCGGGCTCGCGATGCCGCCGTCGGTCGCCCAGTAGAGCAGCGCCACGACCCCGAGCGTCAGCGCGAAGGCCGCGAGGGCGAGCGGGTGGAGGAAAGGCACGCGGCGCATGGTCAAGCGAGGGTGGTGGCGAAGTAGATCGCCAGGGCGACGTGGGCGAACGCGAGCGCGAACAGGACGAGCCCGAGCGGCACGTGGACGACGTGCCAGAGAGCGAGCAGGCGCCGGGCGCGGGCGGCCCCGGGCGTCGCGCCCGCGTCGAGCTCGTCGCCCTCGGGGCTGCGCGGCACGGCCGTGTAGAGGTAGCGGCCGACGAAGCCGCTCACGACGACGACGGCGGTCGCGATCGAGCACGCGCCCGCGAGCCCGCCGAAGCGAAAGGCGCCGTGCAGGAGCACGAGGTACGGTCCGACGATGCCCGTCACGATGTGGGCGCGGAGCCAGGTGCGCATGGGCCCCCACGCCCGGCCGCGCGAGCGCTTGCGCACCGTGTAGAGCGTCTCGGTCGCGAGCATGAGGACGAAGCCGGCGATGCCGAAGCCGTGGCCCACGAGCGCGCCCGCGGCCGTGAGCGGTGCGGGGACGGCCAGGAGATAGGCGACCGTGATCGCGGCCACGAGCACGAGGGCGACGAGGAGCTCAGGCGCGCGCCGCACCACTCGCCTCCCTCTGCTCGGCCGCTTCGCCGAGGGCGACGAGCGCGGCGACGGCGTGCTCCGGATCGGCGCTGAGGCCCGCGCCGAGCGCGGACACGTCGGTGCCTGCCCGCACGAGGTGCGCGAGCGCTCGAGCCGCACGCGCGTCACCGAGGACCACGGCGCCGACCACCGTGCGCTCGCCGACGTGCGCGCGGATGCGGAAGCGAGCGCCCCGATCGTGAAACGCCTGGCCGCGCGGTCGATCGCGCCAGCGCTCGCTGTCGCCGCGCGCGATCGCGACGAGGTCGGGATCGTCGGCGGCGCCGTCCCCGGCACCGACCGCCCCCACCACCGTCGTCGTGACGCCCCCGAGGCGCATCACGTTCTGGCGCGGGCGCAGATCGAGCGCCGCGGCCTCGCCGAGCATCGCGCCTGCGGCGACCCGACCGTGTGCGACCGCGCTCGACCAGAGCACGTCGCAGCGCCCGGCGCCGCCGTCCGGATCGCGGAGCTCCGCCGCGTCGCCCGCCGCGAAGACGTCGGGGGCGCTCGTGCGGAGCCCGGCGTCGACCGCGATGCCGCGCTCGACCGACAGGCCGGCGGCGCGCGCGAGCTCCACGCGCGGCCGCACGCCGATGGCGACGGCCACGAGCTCGCAGGGCACGACGGCGCCGCTCGAGGTGCGGACGGCCCGGACGCGGCCCCGCTCCTCATCCACGCCGACCACGCGCTCGTGCCGGTGGAGCTCGATGCCCTCGGCCGCGAGGCCCTCCTCGACGAGCGCCGACTCCGCGGGCTCGAGCACGCTCGCCCAGTAGCGCGCCCCGCGCATCAGGTAGTGCACGCGCACGCCCCGGGCCGCGAGGCCCTCGGCGAGCTCGACCGCCGTCGCGCCGCCGCCCACGACGACGGCCGTGCGTGCGCGGCGCGCGCGGCGCAGGATGTCGCGCGCGTCGTCGAGCCCGTCGAGCTTGACGACGCCGTCGAGCGTCGCGCCGGGAAAGTCGGGGGCGACGGCCGCCGAGCCGGTCGCGAGCAGCAGCCGATCGTAGGCGAGCACACCGCGCGTGCGGAGCCGCACGCGGTGCGCCTCGGGCTCGAGCGCGGTCACCTCGTCGACGAGCCGGTCGAGCGCGAGCGCCCTGAGCTCCGCCTTCGTACGGAGCTCGAGCTGCCGCTCGGGCAGCGCGCCGGCGAGCAGATAGGCGAGCCCGGGCCGCGAGTAGAAGGGGTGGGCCTCGGCGCCGACGAGCGTCACCTCGGCGCCCGGATCGCGCTCGCGCAGGGTCTCGGCCGCGGTGAGCCCGGCGATGCCGCTGCCGATGATGACGTGCCGGCGGGTCACGGCGCCTCCTGCCGGGCAGAGCGAGCGCCGAAGCCGAGCGCCTCGCGCGGGCAGCGGCGCACGCACTCGCCGCAGGCGAGGCAGCGCGGCTCGAGGATCGAGCTGCCCCGGCGCGCGTGCCCGCGCACGTCGAGGCCGAGCGGGCAGTTGTAGTTGCAGAGCCCGCACTGCACGCAGCGAAGCGGATCGGTGCGCACGCACGCGCCCGCGAGCAGGCGCAGGCGGTCGAGCGGCAGCGCCGGATCGAGCAGGGCAAAGTCGGACACGTCGCTAGGCAGAGCAAGCGCCGGGCCAATGTGGCCAGCGTGGCGAACCACGGCGCAGCGAACGATACGAGGGGTGGAGGCCCACCCGGGCGCGCAAATCCTGCGCGGCGCGCCGCTCGGTCTCGTCTTCGCGCTGCGTGCAGCTCCCCGTGTCGCGACCCGCTGGCGCGGGTACAATGTCCCCATGCTTCCTCGCTCGAGTGCCCTCCTCGTCCTCGTCGCGCTGTCGGGTTGTGCCGGTGAGGCCTTCGTGACCGGCGGAGGTGCCGGTGGGACCGGCGGCACCGGCAACCAGGGCGGCACCGGCGGCAGCGGCAACCAGGGCGGCACCGGCGGCAGCGGCAACCAGGGCGGCACGGGCACGGGGGGCACCGGGCAGGCCGGCGCGGCACAGGGCGGCCAGAACCAGGGCGGCCAGAATCAGGGCGGCCAGGGTGGCGGCGCACCGTGCGACCCGGCTTGCACCGACGGCCTCACGTGCTGCGACGGCCACTGCGTGAACACCGCCAACGACATCCGGAACTGCCACGGCTGCGGCAAGGAGTGCAACGGCGTGCATCCCTTCTGCGGCGACAACGGGTGCACCGAGGCGCCCTGCAACGGGATCGCCTGCATCGCGACGGAGTTCTGCTGCGGGACCCTGTGCTGCCCGCTCGACCAGCTCTGCTGCGTCGTCCAACAGGGCGGTCCGGTCGGCGGTCCCGCGTGCTTCGCGCCGACGCCCGAGGGCACCTGCCCGCCCGGCAATCCCGGCTCGGTATGCGCCGCGCCCGACACGCCGATCGCGACGCCCACGGGGGAGCGCGCCATCGCGGAGCTCGGCGTCGGCGATCTCGTGCTCTCGGTCGACCGCGGGGTCGTGCGCGCGGTACCGCTCGTGCGCGTGTCGCGGACGGCCGTCGAGCGCCACCGCGTGGTGCGCGTCACGCTCGAGAGTGGGCGCGTCGTCGAGCTCAGCCCGGGGCACCCGACCGCCGACGGGCGGCTCGTGGGCGAGCTCCGGCCGGGGGACGCGCTCGCGGGCCTCGGCGTTGCGCAGGCGGAGCTCGTGGCCTACTCCCATGAGCACACCTACGACGTCCTCCCCGCCTCCGACACCGGGGCCTACTTCGCCGCGGGCGCGCTCGTCGGGAGCACCCTCGCGCGCGACCCGACGCCGGCGCCCGAGGCCTGCCTCGCGCCGTGACGGGCCGAGAGCGTTGTCAGCTGTAAGTTGTCAGTCGCGGCCCGGGATCGACCATGCCTGACAACCGACTAGACTCGACCCCCGACGACATCCTCGTGGGTGCTCACGGCGTACCCGAGGGTGACCTTCTCGCGACCGTAGGGCGCGAGCTCGACGACGAAGTGCACGAAGCCGTCCGCGTCGGCCTGCGTGCCGCCCCCCGAGGTGCGGCTCGGATCGAGCTCGACCTTCACCT
>JADLAB010000267.1 GCA_020848455.1 Polyangiaceae bacterium | reverse complement strand
CCTGCACCGCGACCTCAAGCCGTCGAACGTGCTCGTCACCAAGGGCGGTCTCGTCAAGATTCTTGACTTCGGCCTGGTGACGCGCCTCTTCGCCGCCGAGCTCGCGGTGCCCGAGACGCTCGTCGGGACGCCGGTCTACATGGCGCCGGAGCTGTGCGCGAGCTTGGCGCCGAGCCCGGCCTCCGACTGGTACTCCGTCGGCGTCATGCTCTACACGATCCTCACGGGCAAGCTGCCCTTCGCGGGCCCGCTCGACCACGTGATCCTCGCCAAGCAGTGCCTGGACGCGCGCCCGGCGAGCGAGGTCGTGACCGGGCCCATCCCGGCCGACCTCGACATCCTCTGCAGCAGCCTGCTCGCCAAGAGCCCGGTCGCGCGCCCCGAGATCGGCCACATCCTGGCCACCTTCGCGGCCGGCGCCGCCGCCGCCGCCGCGTCCGGTCGAAGCCCCGAGACGCGCCCCCGCCTGCACGCGCTGCCCGGCTCGTTCGTCGGCCGCGCGCGCGAGGTCGCGCGCCTCGCGGCGCTGCTCGGCCAGCCGCGCGACGCGGCGGGTGCGCACGTCGTGCTCGTCGAGGGCCTGTCGGGCGTGGGCAAGACGAGCCTCATCGAGCACCTCTTGCGCGAGGCCGAGGGGCGTGGCGACCTGGTCCTGCGCAGCCGCTGCTTCGAGCGCGGGAGCGTGCGCTGGAAGGCGCTCGACGGCGCCATCGACGACCTCGCGAGCCACCTGGCGCAGCTCTCGCGCGACGAGCTGCGCCGCGTGATGCCGAGTGATGCCCGCGAGCGCTGGGCGCTCGGCCGCCTCTTCCCGGTCCTGTCGCTCGACGACGAGGCGGGCACGGCGCCCGAGGAGGTCGACCCGGTCGAGCTCAAGCGACGGGCCTTCGAGGGGCTGCGCGGCCTCTTCCACGCGGTCGCGGCGCAGCGCCGCATCGTCGTCGAGATCGACGACGCGCAGTGGTCCGACGACGACAGCCTGGCCCCGCTGACCGAGCTCCTGCGCGCGCCGAGCCCGCCGAGCCTGTGGTTCATCGCCTACCGCAGCGACGAGAAGGACCAGAGCCACTTCCTGCGCGCGTTCGCCGCCGGCGCCCTGCCGCTCGTGCCGCCCGAGCGCCGCGAGCTCGTCGAGCTCGGGCCCCTGCCGCCGGAGGAGGCGCTGCGCCTGGCCGTGGAGCGCCTGGGCAGCGCGCCCGACGAGGCCGCGCTCGATCGCGCCCGCGCCATCGCGCGCGAGGCCGACGGTCACCCGCTGCTCATCGACGAGCTGGCGCGCGCTTCGTTCGGCTCCGCGGGCGAGGACGTCGGCGGGCACCTCGCCGCCGATCGCCTGTCGGAGCTCCTGCGCGCGCGCATCGTCGCGCTGCCGCCCGAGGCCCGCGTCATCGTCGAGCTCGTGGCGTTGGCCTCCGAGCCGGTCGACGTGCGCCTCGTGCGCGCCGCGTCCGGCGCCGATCAGCGCGACCTGAACCTGCTCGTGACCGATCGCCTCCTGCGCGTGCGCCCGGGCCACCGCGGCGGCGAGACGGTCGTCACGTGGCACGACCGCGTGCGCGAGGTCGCGACGGCCGCCATCCCGGAGGGGGCGCGCCCCGGCCACCACCGCGTCCTGGCGGAGACCGCGGAGCGCCTGGGCGACGCCGACCCGTACTTCCTCTACGTGCACTGGCGCGGCGCCGGCGAGCGCGCCCGCGCCCGCGTCGCGGCCATCACCGCGGCCGAGGCCGCCGAGCGGGCCTTCGCCTTCGAGCGGGCGGCGCTGCTCTACACGCGCGCGCTCGAGCTCGCGGATACGCGCGACGCCGGCCTCGTCGAGCGCCTGGCTGCGGCCGAGAAGAACGCCGGGCGCGGCATCGAGGCCGGGCGCGCCTTCCTCGAGGCCGCGGCGGCCGCGCGGGACGCGGACGAGGTGCGGCGCCTGGAGATCGCCGCGGCCGAGCAGTTCCTGTTCGCGGGCGGCCTCGCCGAGGGCGAGGCGGTCATCGCCAAGGTGCTGGCGCGCACGGGGCTGTCGCTGCGCCAGTCGGTGCCGTCGGTGCTCGGGGCGCTCGCCTGGCAGAGCCTGCGCCTCAAGCTGCGCGGCTGGCGCTACACCGCGCGCCCCGAGTCCGAGGCGCCGCGCGACGTGCGCGCCGTCGTCGACACGTTGTGGTCGGCGACGCTCGGCATGTCCCTCGTGCACCCGCTGACGTCGACGGCCATCCAGAAGCGCCACCTGCGCATGGCGCTCGACCTCGGGGACCCGCTGCGCATCACGAAGGCGCTGGGCGTCGAGGTCGCGTTCTCGGGCCTGCCGGGCAAGGCCGAGGGCAGCCGCGCGGCGCGCCACTCGCAGGCGCTCATCGCCCGCGCCGAGGCGGTCGCGCGCACCGTGCCCCACCCGTACGCGAGCGCCTTCGTCACGATGGGCGGCGGTGGCGTGCACTGGCTGCGCGGCCGCTGGCGGGCGGCCCAGGCGGCCGTCGAGGCGGCCCTCGCGGTCTACGAGACGGCGTGCGTCGGCGTGACCTGGGAGAAGGACACGGCGTGCTTCGTGGCGCTCTCGGCGCTCTTGCACCAGGGCGCCGTCCCGGAGTTGCGCGCGCGCACCGAGCGCGCGCTGGCGGACGCCACGCAGCGCGGCGACCGCTTCCTCGCGACGCAGCTGCGCACGCGCTTCGTGCCCTTCCTGATGCTCGCCGACGACCGCCCGGAGGCCATCGCCCCCGAGACGAGCGAGGCGCTCGCGGGTTGGCGGGCGCACGGCTACCAGGTCGTGCACCTCTACGCCTGGATGGCCGCGATCGAAGCCGCGCTCTACACGGGCGACGCGGCCGGCGCCCAGGCGCTGCTCGCCTCGGGCACGAAGCCGCTCAAACGTTCGTTCATCTTGCTCGGCCAGTACTACCGCGTGCAGTTCCACGAGCTCGCTGGCCGCGTCGCGCTGGCCGCGCGCGATCCGCGAGCGGCGCTCCGACACGCAGCGCGCCTCGCGCGCGAGGGGATGCCGTGGGCCACCCCGTTCGCGGACTCGCTGCGCGGCCACGCGACCGGCGACGCGTCGCGCCTCGCGGCCGCGGCGGGCGGCTTCAGCGCCGTCGACATGGCGCTGCACGCGCTCGCCGCCGAGCACGCGCACGCGCGGGCGCTGCGCGACGACCCGCGGGCGGCTGACGCCGAGGCCCGGACCCGGGCCCTGGGCGTCTGCGCGCCTGGTCGTCTTTTGTCTTCGATTTCATCGGGTTCACTGCGCGACAAATAAAAAAGGCTGCGGCCGCCCCGGGAGGGCTTGACCGCGAAGCGCGCTAATCGGGTATACATCCGCGTCCGATGCCCCCCGGGCCCCGTCATCGATCACCACGCGTTCGTGTGGTTCTCCTGCGAGGCGACTCATGGGGTGGCTGGTAGAGATGCAGAGGAAGCTCTCCCGCGTTGCGGCGGGGGCGGACCACGACAAGGAGACGACATGCGCGCTTACAAGCTATGGTCGGCTGCTGCCAGCCTTGCGCTCATCGCAGGCTGCGCGGGAGAGGACGGCAAGACGGGCCCCGAGGGACCCGAGGGCCCCAAGGGCGACAAGGGCGACCAGGGTGACCCGGGAGAAGACGGCGACCCCGGTGCGGAGGGACCCAAGGGCGACCAGGGCGACCCGGGCACGCCCGGTGAGGACGGCGACGACGCCCCCTGCTCGGCCAACGCGATCCTCGAGCTCAACGGTGTGACCGGCGCCGAAGACGCCGTGTTCCCCGGCGAGGCCGTGACGCTGACCTTCGACTTCGCGGGCACCCCCGCGGACCTGACCTACCAGTGGATCGGCACCTTCGCCGCCACCTCGGGCTCGATCGGCTTCGCCGGGGCTCCCGCGGCCGGCACCGCCGACAACACCTTCACCGTGACCGTGCCCGAGGACGGCGACGTGACCTACGTCGCGATCGTCACCGACGGCTGCTCGGTCGCGACGACGACCGTGACCATCAAGGCTCGCGGCGCGCGCGTCTCGGTCGTGAACCTGTACGGCGGCGAAGAGGCCCTGTCGGTCGCCGAGAAGGGCAAGACCGAGCTCCTCATCGGCAACGGCGTGAACGACTCGATCGCCTTTGGTACCTCGTCGCTCGTCTACCACAAGACGGGCCCGTGCAAGGCCTTCACCGGCCTGGTCGCGCTCGGCGGCCCCGAGGTCCCCTCGGAGCTGTACTGCCTCACGGCGCGCACGGTCGAGTACGACGTGTACGTGGCGGACGCCGACGATGCCGGCTTCGCGGCCACGGGCACGCCGATCCACTCGAACACGCCGGTCGAGCTCGAGGCGGGTGATGCCGCCATCCTCGTCCTGTACGAGGACCTCTCGGGCAACCTCGCCAGCACCGTCATCACCCCGGACCAGACGGACATCGACGAGGAGACCTCGCAGAACGTCCGCATCCAGCTCGCGCACTTCGGCGTGGGCGTCGGCCCGGTCAGCGTCTCGCCCAACGAGAACATGACCCCGGCGCTGCTCAGCGGCGTGACCTTCGGCACGATCAGCGGCGGGCTCCCCCTCCCGGTCGCCGACTACAACGTCTTCGTCGACACGAGCAACGACGCGTCGGCCGACTACCAGGCGACGCTGCCGCTCGCGGCGAACTTCGCCGAGGCCGGTGACTACGTCGTCGTCTTCGCCTACCTCGACGGCGCGCAGCTCAAGCTGTTCGTGCAGGACACGGGCGGCGACGGCACGATCTACCAGAACCTCGCCTTCGGGTTCGCGGGCTCGGCGCTGCCGTTCCTCGCGGACACCGACGCGGCCGTGGGCTTCGTCAACTTCTTCGACGACGTCGGCACGCTGAGCCTCACGAAGGCCGGCGTGAAGTCGATCCTCACGTCCTCGGACGGCACGGACTCGTACACCGCCATCGGGTACCAGGAGTTCTTCCCCGGCTACGTCGAGGTCGAGGCGGCCACGACGGGCTTCGATGTCTACCCGGGTGACGACACGACCGGCACCGCGCTCGACACCATCGCGTCGGCTTCGGCGGCGGGTCAGCGCAAGATCGTCTTCGCGCACGACGACGCGGGCCTGGCGCTCGCGGCGCTCGACCCGACGTTCGCGGCGGTCGCGGGCGACAACCACGCGGCGATCCAGTTCTTCCACCTCGCCTCCGGCGTCGGCCCCGTCACGGTGTCGCTCAACAACGACCTCTCGGCCCCGCTCGCGAACGACGCTGCGTTCCTCTCGATCAGCGCCCCCGTCGAGGCCGACCTCTCGCTCGGCCGCGTCCGCCTCTACATCGACGCGGACAACGACAACGCCGCCGAGCTCACGGCCGACCTGTTCGCGACCGACCTCCTCCCCGGTGACCACGTCATCGTGACGGCGTACCTCGACGAGGCCGGCGACGTGCAGCTCTCGGCCGTCATCGCCTTCGGCGACGACGCCACCTCGCCCCCGCGCTTCCTCTTCGTGACGGGCGTCACGGCCGCCCCGTACGCGGGTCCGCCGGACGCGACGTACGAGAGCACGACCGACACGCTGCTCCCCGCTGGCGTCGCCGAGGATCCCGAGGATCCGTTCAGCCCGATCATCCCGAGCGTCACCGAGCTCACGTTCGACGTGGACGTGGCGGCCGACTGCGCCGTCGAGGCCTTCACGCTCGAGTATGTGCTCACGACGACCGGTGCCACCTGGGCCAGCGACATCGACTTCGCGGTCGAGACGCCGGACGGCTCGGTCATCACGCTCGGCGACGGTGGTCTGTCCTCGGTCGTGAGCAACTACTTCGGCTCGTTCGAGCTCAACTCGGGCACGATCACGTCCGAGCTGGCCGACGGCACGTGGACGCTCATCGCCACGAACAACTACACGGATGACGCGACGCTCAATGGCTTCAACGTCGGCATCAACTGCGGTGAGCCCCCGGCTGCGGCCGACGAGCTCTACACGCAGACGACGCCGGTCGCGCTGCCGGGCGACAACAGTGTCACGCCGGTGCCCGTGCCCGTGACGTTCGACATCGACGCCGACGCCAGCTGCTACGTGGCGGACGTGTCCTTCACGTTCAACCTGACCACCACGGCCGGCACCTGGGCTGACGAGGTCACCTTCGCGCTGAAGGCGCCGGGCGGCTCGTTCGTGCAGATCGGCGATGGCGGTGTGGGCTCGGTGGTCACCAACCTCGAGGGCCAGATCGACATCACCTCGGGTCCGCTCGTCGGTGTGCTCGCCGATGGCACGTGGACGCTGAACGTCACGAACACCTACACGGGGCCCGCGACGCTCAACAGCTTCGCGGTGGCGATCCACTGCGGCGACGCCCCCGCGGGCGCCGACTTCACCCTGACCAGCACGCCCGCTGCGGCCATCGCGGACGGTGTCGGCTTCTCGGCGGGCCCGGAGACGGTCAGCACGGCGACGGCCACGGGCACTGCGTGCGCCGTGGCGACGGGCGACCTGACGGTGGCGATCTCCTTCCAGGCGGAGGGCCCGTCGCCCTTCAGCCCCACCGGGGACGTGAGCGACTACGAGTTCACGATCGAGTCGCCGGACGGGACGACGAGCAGCTTCGGCGGCTTCAACGACTGGGTCGTTGGCGACGAGCCCTCGTGCACGGCCACTGGTGCCTGCACCGCGACGGTCGATCTCTTCGGCCTCACGGACTGGGCTGGCGATGCGGCCGTCGGCACGTGGACGCTCTCGATCACGGACGGCTACGAGGACTACGCCACCGGCGGTGTGCTCCAGTCCTGGACGCTCGAGCTCTACTGCGAGTGATTCCCAGCGGGGACTGACTCCCCGCTGACGAATCGAGAAGGGCACCCCACGGGGTGCCCTTTTCGTTTGTGAGCCACCGCGCGCTCGCAGTCCGCGAGGGCCGCCGGGCAGATCTCGTCATCGTGCGAGGCTCCCGTGCGGCACCACCGCGATCGACGGGCCGGCTCGCAAGCATCGCCTCCGGCTCGCAAGCATCGCCTCCGGCTCGCAAGCATCGCCTCCGGCTCGCAAGCATCGCCTCCGGCGTGTCGCTGCTCGTGGCGGCGGCCGCGCCGCCGCGCATGCCGCGGACCGCAGGGACGCGATCCGCGCGCGTCGCGGGGCGGGTCACCGACCTCGCGGTCACGACCTCCTGGCGGCGCGCGCGGGGCGTGAGGTGCTCCGCCTGGCCTCAGCGCGCTGGGCGTGGTCGGCACACCCCGCGCGCACCTCCTTCGCGCTCCTACCGCGCCGCTTTTTGGGCCGCGTTTCGCGGTCCGTGAATG
>JADLAB010000266.1 GCA_020848455.1 Polyangiaceae bacterium | reverse complement strand
ATGACGCGGCCGCGCGCGGCGACGCGTGTTCTTGGGAGCCGCGGAGGCTCGCGAACAGACGTCTCCCTGCCTGGCCACCGCGGAACAGAACCCACCTTGCCTACTCGTCGTAGCCGAGCGCCTTCTTGCGCAGCACCCTGCTCTTCCAGTAGGGCGGCCCGCGGTTCGGCGAGCGGGGCGGCGGCTCGGTCGGCTCGCCGTCGGCCGCGGGGCTCAGGCCTTCTGGGCACTCGAGCGGCGAAGGCGGCGTGGTGGGCTTGGGGCGCGGCACCACCCGCGGGCGCCACGGGCTCGCCGCCGCCAGGACGCCACCGTACTTGACCGTATGGTAGCGCGGCGGCGGCACGCTCGCGGCGAGGCGGCACAGGAGCGAGAGCGGGTCCATGTCGACGGCGACGGTGCCGTCGGCCAGAGAGAGAGCCGACACACCGGTAGCCGAGGCGCACCGTCAGCCGGCACGGGCGCACCACGCGCGCCCCTCCCGCGTCCGCCCGCTGGCATGGCGCTGCAACCGGGGGTGTCGCGGTGTCCTCGGCGACGTACTCGTCGAGTGTGCGTGGCTGCGCGAGGGCCGGTCGAGGGCCCGGAGAGCCTGCTCGATGGCGTCCAACGTGAGGCGCGCCGCCATCTGGAGGACGTCATGACCGGTCGCGACGAGCAGCCTCTGAGGCGGCGGTCGTCGAGGCCGTAGGTGCGACGTCCACCTGGCCCACCCGGGCCCACTGGCCCCCTTGCGATCGCGTCTCATCGGTGAGACAATCTCCGGGCTGTGGTCCTCGTCGATCCCCGCTGCAGCCGGGAGCTGAAGGCATTCCCGGAACATGTTCGCGGCGACCTCGCGGACGCGGTGGCGCGCCTGGAGGAAGGCCACAGGCTGACGATGCCTCTTTCGCGCCCGATGCCCAGCAGGGCGTCCATGAGCTGCGGCTGCGCGACCGAGCCGGTGCGTATCGCGTCGTGTACGTGATCATCGCAGAGTCCGTCATCCATCTCGTACACGCCTTCAAGAAGACCTCGCAGGCCACACCCAAGAGGAACCTCGACGTGGCCAGGGCTCGAGTCAGGGAGATCAAGCCATGAAGACGACCGGGGCAGCGCTCGCCAAGAAGCTCGGGATCTCCGCCGCGCGCGGCATGGAAGCGACCATCAAGGCCAAGATGATCTCGGCGGTGTTGAAGGCCGTCGCCGAGCAGGGCCTCACGCACAGCGAGGTCGCGCGGCGCTCCGGCATCCCGCGCAGCGCGGTCACCGGCATCCTCTCGGGGAGCATGCAGAAGGTGACGATCGACCGCGTGCTGCGCCTGCTTGAGGCCGTCGGGCTCGTCGCCGACGTGCGCGTCCGCCGCGCGGCCTGACCGCGGGCGAGCACGCTGCATTTCCTTCGCGCCACCGACCAAGCCGCGCTCGGGCGCGCGCCCGAGGCGGCGCGCACCTTCGTCGCGAAGCGGCCGTGCCCGCCCCGGCCGCCGTCCGCGCGCTACCTCGGCCTGCTCGTCGCGGGCGCGCGGCATCACGGGCTACCGGAAGCGTGGCTCGCGCGCCTCGAGGCCCAGCCGAGCCGCCACGTGCCCGTCCTGCACGAGCTCGTCGGCGCCGGCTTCGCGCTCGTCGACCACGTGCATCGCGCCTTCACCCGCCCGAGCGAGCGGCGCTGAGCGCGGCCCCGGGCCGCAGGAACGTGCGGCGCCGCCGCTCGATCGCGGCGCGCGCGACGCAGCCGTCGAGGTGGTCGTTGACGAGCCCCATCGCCTGCATGAAGGCGTACACCGTGGTCGGCCCCACGAAGCGCCAGCCGCGGCGCTTGAGGTCCTTCGCGAGCGCGACGGACTCGGGCGAGGTGGTGAGGGCGCGCAGGGCCTCGAGCGTCAGGCGCGCGGGGCGCGCGGCGGACGCGGGCTCGAAGCTCCAGAAGTGGGCGGCGAGCGAGCCCTTCTCGGCGACGAGCTCGCGGGCGCGCGCGGCGTTGTGGATCGCGGCCTCGATCTTGCCGCGGTGGCGCACGATGCCCGCGTCGCCGAGCAGCCGCGCGACGTCCTTCGGGCCGAAGCGCGCGACGGCGGCGAGCTCGAACCCGGCGAAGGCGCGCCGGAAGGCCCCCCGCTTGCGCAGGATGGTGAGCCAGCTCAGCCCCGACTGGAAGCCCTCGAGGCAGAGCTTCTCGAAGAGCCGCACGTCGTCCGCGACCGGAACCCCCCACTCCTCGTCGTGGTAGCGGAGGTAGTCCTCCGAGCCGAGGCACCAGGCGCAGCGCGCGCGCCCGTCGGGACCGGGTCCGAGACCGTCTTGCATCGCGGCGGTTGTGCCACGGACGGTGCGCGCCCACCCGCCCTTTTCGACGTGTCGGACGCGGCCCGCGAGTCCGGAGCGCCTGGCCCGACCCGAGGCCCGAGGCGTTGCGCGCGGCGCGCTCGGCGGCTCGGTCAGTACGGCGGCTTGCCCGCGGGCCAATCGGTCTCGACCTGCGCGGCGTAGAGATCGACCAGGATCTTCACGGCATCGGCGTTCTTCATGAGAAAGCGCATGTCGCCACGCACGCGAATGGTGCCGCGCAGGCCCGCCGTGATGGGGTCGAGCAAGCCTGCCGCGATGCTCTCCCAGACGGTGGCGGGCGCCGTGAAGCGAAAGCCGAGGTCGCGGCCGTCGTGGCGCGCCGGGAGAAGGTCGAGGGTCGTGACCTTCGCGCCGTCGAGCACGATGAGGTAGTGCCGCTCCTGCCCCGCGGGCACGTAGGGCGAGCCCGCGTCGCCGACCACCTCGAGCGCCATGGCGATGCGCTCCTTCGGCGCGCGCGCGGCGAACTCGGCCGAGCCCTCGATGAGGCGCTTGAGATCGTCGTACCAGGCTTGCGAGTAGATGGCGGACATCGGGGTGTCTTGAGTTGGCAGTTATCAGTTATCAGTTGTCAGTTGTCAGTTATCAGTTGTCAGTTATCAGCTTTCAGCGATCACGTGCCGGTTGTCGGTGGTCAGGATTCGTTATCGGCTGGCGGTCATCAGCGCGACGAGGGCGACGGCGAGCACGGCGAGCGCGAGGAGACCCACGGCGAGGGCCCAGCGAAAGCGGGCGCGCGCGGGGGCGCGCGCGGGGGCAGCATCGGGCGCGATGCGCAAGAGGCCGAGCACGCGCCACAGGAAGAGCGCCTGCCCGAGCCGGAACCGCGCGTGCATGCGGCGGCGCACGAGCAGGCCGAGCGGGCGCTCCTCGCCGGTCGTGAGGTGCGCCGTCGTGAGAAAGTCCGCCGTGAGCATGGGCAGGCGCGGGTCGGGCCCGGGCGCGTCGCCGACCTCGATGCCGGCGGCGGAGAACGCGATCGACACCGTGAGGAGCTCGTCCTCGGTCGCGCGGAACAACAGCGCGCCGCGCAGGCGGCACGCAAGCCGCGCCTTGGCGGGCGAGCTCGCCACGGTCTGCGCCAGGAACTGGTGCAGCATGTCCGCGAGCCCGCTCGCGGTCGCCTCGTCGCGCAAGACGACGGCGCAGCTCGCGGGTGTCAGATCCGCCGCCACCACTTCTCCAGGCCGAGGTCGTCGGCGATGACGTCGAGGCAGTTGTAGCCGGGCGCGAAGGTCACGTAGCCGTGCGGGTGCTGGCTCGCGCCGCACAGGTAAAGGCCGCGGACGGGCGTGCGGTACTGCGCGAGGTCGTCGGTCGGCCGGTGGTCGAGCAGGCTGTCGGGGTGGATGCGCCCCACCATCCAGTCGCCGAAGCGGTAGTTCACCATGCGGCGCTCGAGATCGAGCGGCGACTCGGCTGCCGTGCGGCGCACGAGCCCGTCGAGGTTGGTGCACGCGGCGCGCCAGCGCGCGACGCAGGCCTCCGAATAGCGCGCCTTCTCGGCGTCCCACGCCTCGGCCCCACGGTCGGCGAGCGCGTAGGGCGCGAATACGCGGAGCAGGCCCGTCGCCTTGCCTTCGGGCGCGTCGGTCGGATCGTAGAGCGAGTTCACCGCGGCGTTGAGGCGCGGCACCTCGGGCGCGCGGCCCGCGCGGATCGCGTCGAAGTCCTCGGCGAAGTCGGCGAGCGACTCGTAGCCCACGTTGACGATCCAGGCCCGATCGATGGCCGGGTCGAAGGCCGCGGCCCGGTAGCGCGGCAGCCCGTCGAGCGCGAGGTGCACGTTGAAGAGGCTCGCGTCCTGGTACCGGACGCGCGCGACGGCCGCGCGCGTGGCGGGCGGCACGTGCTCGGGCCGGAGCAGCCGCTCGAAGGTCTGGTTCACGTCGACGCTCGAGGCGACGAGCCGGCGTGCGCGCACGAAGCCATCGGGTACGCGCACGCCGATGGCGCGACCGTCCTCGACCACGATCGCTTCGACGGGCACTTGCGGGAACACGCGCCCGCCGGCCCGCACGATGACCCGCAAGAGGGCGTGCGCGAGCTTGTGGCTCCCGCCGCGGCACAGGTGCCAGTTGGCGATCTTGCCGAGCAGGAGCGGATAGCTCACGGCGAGCCCGCGCACGTGCGGCTGGTAGGCGCAGATCGCGGCGTGAAAGGCGAGCATGGCCTTCACGCGGTCGTTCTCGAAGTGCTTGTCGAGGAAGTCCGCCACCGACATCTTGCGCAGGCGGATGGACAGGAACTCCGAGCGCTCCTCGACGCCCCAGGCGACGAGCGCGCGCGTGATGTCGTCGACCGAGATGGGGGGCGCGAACATCATCGTCTGGACGAGCAGATCGAGGTAGCCCCGCACCTCGTCCCAGAGGCGCAGCCAGGTGTCGGCGTCCTTCTTCGAGAAGCGCGCCAGGCTCGCGTGCGTCGCCGCCATGTCGGTGTGGATGGTGAGCGCCGTGCCGTCCGAGAACACGCTGCCCATCTGCACCTCGGGCAGGGCGTACTCGACGCCCTCGTCGTAGAGGCCGAGATCGGCGTAGACCGGCGAGAGACCGACGAGCGAGTGGTAGTTGGAGTGCAGGTTGTGGAGGAAGTTCGGCTCGGTCACCTCCTCGGTACAGAGGCCGCCGCCCTCCTCCGTGCGCCGTTCGAGCACGGCCACCGTGAGCCCGCACTTCAAGAGGTAGGCGGCCAGGGCCATGCCGTTGTGCCCGGCGCCGATCACGATGGCATCGAAGCCCTCGCCGAACATGCTCCCCTGCGCGGCTCCGGCTGCCATCAGTAGAGCCTATCGTCCCGCGCCCACACGCGCCGGTAGCCGAGCTCCTCGCACATCACCTTGAAGCAGTTGTAGCCGCACGCCGCCGTGACCCCGCCGCCCGGGTGGGTGGCGCTCCCGGCGAGGAACAGGCGCTCGATCTCGGTCACGTAGCGGCCCGCGCGCGCGAAGGGACGGAGCGCGTACAGCTGGTCGATACCCATCGCGCCGTGCCCGAAGTCGCCCTCGCGCATGCGCAGGCTCCGCTCCTGATCGAGCGGCGTGTGCAGGTGCATGGCGAGCACGTTGCCGGCCGTCATGTTGGGCGCGAAGCGCTCGAAGCGCGCGCGAAAGCGCTCGTTGTAGCTCGCGCGCACCTCGTTCCAGGCGGCCTCGGTGAGGGCGCTCGCCCGCGGAAAGAAGTACCAGCCGGTGAGGCTGTGCTTGCCCTCGGGCGCCTGCGTCCGGTCCCAGAGCGAGTTCACCCACACGCCCGCGGCCGGCGGCTCGGGCAGCCGGTCGTTGTGCGGCGCGCGGCAGTAGTCGAGCATCTCGGCGGGCGTGTCGTAGCCGACGACCTGGTACCAGGCGCGGTCGATGCCCGGATCGCGCTCGGCCGAGCGGTAATGGGGCGCCTCGCGGAGCGCCATCGCGAGCGTGCCCAGCACCTGATCGGGCCCGTCCTTGAAGTTCTTGGCGCGCCGCCGGTAGTAGTCCGACAGGTGCTCCTCGCCGACGAGGTCGAGGAAGGTGTCCTTCACGCCGATGGCGGAGACGACGGCGTCGCGCGCGCGGAGCTCGCGGCCGTCCTGCAGGCGCACGCCGACCGCGCGCTTGCCCTCGACGAGGATGCGGCGCACGCGGCACGACTCGCGCATCGTCACGCCCTCGCGTAGACAGGCCCCGACCATCGCGCCCGAGAGCCGGTGCGTGCCGCCGACCATCATGCGCCAGCAGCCGGGCATGAAGAGGCAGGCGAACAGGAAGGCCCAGCCCTGCCCCGGCCACTCGAGCGGCGGCCCGCAGAACTCGATCGCGAGCCGGTAGAGGAGCATGCGCACCTCGGGCGCCTCGAAGAGCTCGTCGATGCAGTCGCGGATCGATTTATGCGCGAGCTCCGCGTCGAGCCCGAAGGACACCATCATGCGCTCGGTGATCTCGGTCGAGCTCGGGAAGGGCCGGCCCGGCTCCGAGCGCGGCGGCGGCGTGTAGAGGCCGAAGGCGAGCGCCGGCTCGAACAGGTTCGCGCGCGTCTTGAGGTCCTGCCAGGTGCGCGCGTCGCGCGCCGAGTAGCGCGCGAAGCTCGCCGCGGTCTCGGCGACGAGCTCGTTCCGGTAGACGAGCACGGGGGGCCGGTCGTCGGCGAACGCGATGCCGGCCTGGATGTCGGGGTAGAGCGTGCGGGCGCCGAGCTTGCCGAGCTCGAAGTCGGCGAAGAACGGCATGATGTGCAGGAACTCCATGAAGTTCGCGTGCAGGTTGTGGCAGAAGCCCGGGCCCGTCGGCTCGCTCGTGTGCAGGGCCCCGCCCCACTCGTGCCGGCCCTCGAGCAGGCACACGTCGACCCCGGCGCGCGCGAGGTACGCCGCGCAGGTGAGCCCGTGGTGCCCCCCACCGATGACGAGGACGTCGTGCTCGCCGTGCTGGCTCGCCGCGCGGGCGCTCATGCGGTGGCCTCGCCCACCCCGACCCGGGTATCACCCCGTGCGAAGTCGCACGTTGACGACCGTCAAGTAGGGCAGATGCCCAGCCTGAGCCGGTACTCGGCGAGCGACCTTTCGCGCCGCCGCGCGAGCTCGTCGAGCCGCGGATAGCGCAGGGCCCGCAGTTGCTCGGTGGCGAACTGCCAGGCGCGCGCCTCTTCCTCGTAGATGAGCGTCGCCTGCGCGTCGCCGAGCGCGAGGCGCTTCGCTCCCGGCTCGGCGTCCATCGGGGCGCGCGCGGCGGGGTCGTGGTTGAGGGCGTCGAGCGCGTCGAGATAGGCCTCGGTGTGCCGACCCTGCTGCCACGAGCGGAAGTGCCCGGCCTCGTGCGCCAGCGTGAAGAGCTCGTCCCGCACCGACTCGATGTCCCACGAGCGAAGCGGCCGCACGAGCGTGATCCGGGTCGCGCGCTCGTCGCGCTCGAACATGCCCCCGAGCGGTTGGGGCAGGCCGCCGGCCGCGCGCGCGACGACCGCGACGCCGTCCGTCGCCAGCGCCTCGAGCAGCGCGCGGTAGGCAGCGACATCGGCGGCCGACCCGTTCGCGGCGTCGAGCTCGCGCTCGCGCTCGCTGCGACACGCCTCCGCGGTGGCGCGCGCGGCCGAGTCCGGAGCGACGGGCGCCGCCATCGCGGTCACCTCACGTCGCCGTTCGGTCGTTGCGCGGTGGGCATGTCGTCAGGCACCCTGGCGAGGTCGGCCGGGCGGCCGGTCTCGCGAAGTCTACGGCGCCGTACGCGCGAGACGCAACCGCGCGGGCCTCGCTTCGGGAGATCCGAGCGCCGGCGCGGCGCGACGCCGCCGCGGTCGTGCGGAAAACAAAGGGCCTGGCTCGCGTTCCATGCTCGAGGCGACGAAAGGAGAGAGGATCGTGGCAAGAGGATGGTCGCAACGGGGCCGGCTCGTCGGTCTCTCGGTGCTCACCGCGGCGGCGCTCGGCTGCACCCACGCCGCGCCGATGCGCGTGCGCTTCGCCGACATCGGCCACGGCGCGCTCGAGGGGTTCACCGGGGAAGAGCCCCTCATCGTCGAGTTCGAGCCCGGTGACACGCTGCCGGTGAACCTCGAGCTCAGCGGGGATGGCTTCGAGCTGCGGCCCCTGCACCCGGCGCTCGAGCTCGTCGCCACGAAGCGCTGCTTTCTCCGCATCGGCGCCGACGGCATGCAGCTCGTCCTCGACCCGGAGGACTTCGACCGTGCGCCGAGTCAGCAGGGGACCTTCCGCGTCGGCTTCGGCGCCGCGCGGGGCCAGCCCGCCAAGGTCGACATCGTGATCACGGCGCCGCGCCGCTGACGCGCGCCGAGCCACCCGCAGCCGATCAGGGCTCGGACATCTCCCGCTCGTAGCAGGCGTCGCACACGACGCCGTTCTCCGTGACCTGGGTCTTGCTGCGGTCGACCTGCTTCTTGCAGCGCGGGCACGTGAAGAGCTGGGCCTGGGCCTGGGCCTGCGCCATGGCCTGCTCGAAGCGTGCCTTCAGCACGGCGGAGTCGAAGCCCTGCTCGACGACCGCCTGGGTGAGCACGCCGAGCGCGACTCCCTGCCGCAGGACCTCCTGCCGCAGGGCCGCGATCTGGGCCCCGAGGGAGCTGACCGCGCCGATCGTCGCGTCGTCGGCCGCGCGCGCCTCCTCGGCAAGCTCGGCAAGCCTCGAATCCTGCAACGCATCGCGTATCGCCATGACGACTCCTGCCTGTCGGCCCGCGCCGGCACGCTGCTGTGGCTAGTGGTGGTGATGCCCACCCGGCTCGTGCGGGTGGCCGTGCTCTTTCTCTTCGTCCGTCGCGTCGCGCACCGCCTGCACCTCCACCGCGAAGTGCAGGCGCACGCCGGCGAGGGGGTGGTTGCCGTCGATGGTCACGGTGTCGCCCGCGACGCCGGTGATCCACATGGGGACGGTCTCGCCGTCGGAGGACTCGATGAGGAAGGACACACCCGCCTCGAGCGGCGCATCCTCCGGAAACGCGGAGCGCGGCACCTCGTGCGTGGCCCCCGGCTCGCGCTCGCCGTAGCCGTCGGCCGGATCCACCACGACCTCGAGCTTGTCGCCGACCTTGCGCCCGCCGAGCTTGCGCTCGAGGCCCGGCACGATGTTGCCCGCGCCGTGCAGGTAGAGCAGCGGCTCGTCGTCCGAGCGGTCGAGCACGTCGCCCGCGTCGTTCTTCAACAGGTAGCTCAGGCTGACGACTTTTCCATCCGCGATCAGGGACACGGTCACCTCCAGCGACAGGCGCACCTCGTAGCACCCTCGGGGCCGAGGGGCGAGCGCGGCCCGCCGCAGAAGCGCCTGCCCACGGGGCGCCCCCTTCGGTAGACTGGCCCCATGCGTCTCTTGTCGCGCCTCGCGTTCGTGGTGCCGCTGCTCGCCGGCGGTCTCGCTCCGTTCTTCGCGTGCTCGGCCTCGAGCAACAACGACGGCTCGGGAGGGAGCGCCACGGGAGGCGCGGGCGGCGGCGTGGCGATGTGCGACGTGTGCGTGGGCACGGTCTACACGCCGTGCGAGCCCGACAACACGCCCGGCACGCCCGTCGAGTGCCTCCATTCCTGCCTCGTCGGGGTGGGCTGTGTGGCGTGCGACCCCGGCGGCACGGTGTGCGTCGGCAACGACGTCCACGACTGCGGGCCCGACGGCCAGCCCGAGCCGGGGGTCGTGTCGACGTGCGACCCGAACGCCGGACAGGTGTGCTCGAACGGCGCCTGCGCCGACGCCTGCACCGTCGCGTCCGACCAGCCCTCGAACGTCGGCTGCGAGTTCTGGGCCGTCGATCTCGACCAGCAAGACGGCTTCAACGACCCGGCGAGCGAGCCCTGGGGCGTCGTGCTGTCGAACGCCGGCGAGAGCGCGGCCGACGTCACGATCGAGATCAACACCGCGCCGCAAGGGCAGCCGGTCGTGACGCAGGTGGTGGCGCAGGTCAACGTCCCGGCGGGCGACCTCGTGCAGCAGATCTTGCCGACGCGCGAGCTCGACTGCGGCGTGCAGCCGAACGACTACGCCTCGCCCGGCACCTGCCTGTCGTCGCTCGCCTACCGCATCCGCTC
Source organism: Polyangiaceae bacterium (assembly GCA_020848455.1). GTDB lineage: Bacteria > Myxococcota_A > Polyangia > Polyangiales > Polyangiaceae > JACRDA01. The sequence continues at coordinate 888 of JADLAB010000266.1, read as the reverse complement.
GACGCGACCGATCGTCGTCTACCAGTTCAACGTGTTCACGAACGCGTACTCGAACGACGCTTCGCTGCTCTTGCCGACGAACGCGCTCGGCACGCAGTACCGCGTCATCGGCTGGCCGGCGGGGCACCCGATCTTGATCGACTTCCCCGGCCTCCCCAAGATCCTCGACCGCTCGTACGTGACGATCGTCGGCGTGACGGCCAACACCACGGTGCACGTGAAGCCGAGCTGGCGCATCAAGGGCAACCCGCCGATCGCCGCCACGCCGGCCGGGGGCGGCATCGACGTCGTGCTCGGACCCTTCGACGTGCTCAACCTCGAGACCGACGACGGCACGATGCAGGACGACATCAAGACCATCACCGACCTCTCCGGCACGCTCGTGCAGGCCAACGCGCCGGTGGCGGTGTTCTCCGGCGTCGAGAGCACGGGCGCGCCGGGCGGCGTCGTCGACATCCCGACGCCGCCGGGCTGGACGAGCGACAGCACCTGCTGCCTCGACCATCTCGAGGACCAGATGTTCCCGATCGAGGCGGTCGGCACCCACTACGTCATCACGCGGAGCCCGATCCGCTCGACCGGCAGCTTCCACGAGCCCGACGTGCTGCGCTTCCTCGGCGTCGCCGAGACCGCCACCGTCGACACGAACCTCCCGGCCCCCTTCGATCACTTCACGATCCTGCCGGGCGAGGTCAAGACGACCTGGGCCCAGGAGGACATCGTCGTCACCGCGACGAAGCCCGTCATGATCGGCCAGGTCCTCATCTCGAACCAGTACGTCGATGGCTCCTACATCGGCGATCCCTCGCTCACGGTGTTCCCGCCGGTCGAGCAGTTCCGCACCGAGTACGTCATCCTGACCCCGAACTCGTGGACCCAGAACTGGGT